>NZ_WXEY01000016.1 GCF_009877425.1 Heliomicrobium undosum
ATAAATGATGGTTTTGGAATAATTTTTGGAAATTTCAAGTACCATTCCCTTTTTTTCAAATATGTAATTGCTTTTTATAGACCATATAGCACCGATTCCATACATAACTATGCTTAGATGTAAAATCGGTAGGAACGTCGGGAAGTTTTTTACTTCATTTTCAAAAGATATATTTATGAAATTCGAGGCAACCAAAACAAGTGTACTTTCCGTTATAATTGGTATTGAATAAGTAATGATTGTATAACGGATAGCAATGGGCCAATTAATTGATAGTATGTAACTTGAGGCTATGGCAAAAAAAGAAAAGTTAATAAAAATTCGCAACGGGTAAGGAAAATGAAGTACGTATAGTGAGCATGATAACAATGCTTCTACCAAGGCTAATGATAGTATTTTTAAAGCTAATTCCCTTTTGTATATACCAATTATTTGCGCTACTAGAAAATTAAGGGCGGCGCTTTGAGGAATCGATATAAGAATTAATGTAAAGGCGAATTCAGTTAAATCCATTCCATTACCCCGCCTTATCTTCCTAGCGCGAATTCCAAAAAGATGTCTTTTTGCCCTAAAAAAGTAACCCTACGAAAAATTTCATAAACAATTATACAACATTGTTTTTGTTGAAATTCGTCGAATTTTGTCCTTTTATCCATTCTCATTCTAATTATTTCTTCTTCCATTCATTGGAATATCAATTCATCAATGGCAATGTCATGCTTTTATTTTTTACTTGATGTATTGACCAATGGTAAGTTAAACTGAAATAACATGATAACCCTCGAATGGAGGTCTGCCCATGACACGCATTACCGTCGAACTTGTCCCCCGCTCAGAAGAGGCGCTCATCTCCGAACTTGAGATGATTCAGCAAGAGTTCCCGCAGGTCATGGGGATCAACATACCTGATTTGCTGCGCTTTCCTCTGCGCAGTTGGGATGCCTGCACCTGTGCGAAGCGCTATTTTGAGACAGCCATCCCCCACATCCGGGCCATTGACCTGAATCCGGATATGCCATTGCAGATGGCCGAACAATTGCAACAGGATGGGATTACAGAGGTCCTTATCGTGACGGGCGATCCGCCCCAGGATATGTCCCGCAAGGTGTATCCCACGACGAGCATTGACGTGATCCGCCGGTTCAAGCGGGAACTGCCCGGCATGAAAGTCTATGCCGCCATTGATCCCTACCGGTATAGCTTGCGGAAGGAATACGACTACATTAAACGTAAGATCGATGCCGGAGCGGACGGATTCTTTACGCAGCCATTCTTTGATCTGCGTTTTATGGAGATCTATGGTGAAATGCTCGAAGGACAACAGGTTTTTTGGGGTATTTCTCCGGTGACGACGGAAAAGTCGGCTTGCTACTGGGAAACGAAAAACCATGTCGTTTTTCCCGCAGGTTTTGAACCGACTTTGGAATGGAACATTCGCTTCGCCCGAGAGGTGCTGGACTTTGTTGAGCAATCCAAGGCGAATATGTATTTCATGCCGATTCGCACGGACCTGCGCGCCTATTTGCATGGGATTTTCTGCAATTCATAAATACTAATCCCCCACCGCCCCGGCCCAGGCATTGTCCCTGGCCCAGGGGCGCTCGGCGTTTTTTTAATATTCGAAATCTTAATCTTCCAACTATATAATACGAGAAGATGTACTAAAAGACACACCTGCCCCGTTAATTTTTTGAAAAAACTTACAGCACTGAAAGGAGACCGCGCTGTGGACATCCCTTTTGAGAACCTTTCGGGTATTGTTAAAGCCATCAGTCGCATCCTGCCCTGGGATGTCTCCATCGCCATTTCCGAACATGACCGGTTCGTCTACTACCAGCCCAGTTCCACCGTCGACCTGAAGATCAAGCCGGGCGATCTCATCAAGGAGGGCAGCGTGACCATGCAGGCCCTTCATTCGGGCGGTCCCATCTCCATGTACATGGAAGAGGATCTCTACGGCGTTCCTTATTTCGCCATCAGCACCCCTCTACATGAACTGGGCCTGGAGAAGTCCTGCCTGACGGCGGTGATCCCGCCCTTTTTGGCCAATGAGATCGTCAAACTGCCGCGCCACAAGTTTCTCATCGGCAAGAGTGAAGAAAAGTGGATCCCCATCCCGCTCGAAGAGATCGCCTACATTGACTCGGAAAACGGGCGGACCCGCATCTTTACCGAAGATGACCAGTACATCAACAAGCACACCCTCTTTGAACTGGAGTGGCTGCTGCCGCGAAACCAGTACATCCGCTGCCACCGGGCCTATATCGTCAACGTGGACAAGATCGCTGAGATCCTGCCCGATTTTCACTCCACCTTCCTCCTTTCCTTAAAGACAAAACGCAAGACCCAGATCCCCGTCAGCCAGCGCTACGCCAGCCACTTCCGTCGGCTCATGGGCTTTTGAGGCGATTTTTTGCGATTCCAAAGGTGTTTTTTCTCGCTTGTCCACTATTATTCTCGTTTGACCGAAAATGGCTGAAAAGCGCAAACTTTTTGTGATATTCTCCACTGTGGTTCTGTCTTTTTTTATAGTACATATATTAGGAGGATTTTGAATGCTTTCCCAACGCTTGCGCAATGCCACCCTGAGAGAACGCATCGTAACTGCAGAAGAAGCAGCGTCCTGGATCGAGGACGGGATGACCCTCGGCTTCAGCGGGTTTACCGCAGCCGGCGACGTAAAAGTGATCCCCCTGGCTTTGGTCGAGCGTGTGAAGAACGAAGGAAAGCCGTTCAAAGTCAACGTCTATACCGGGGCTTCCATCAGCTCCCACATTGACGGCATCCTGGCCGAATCGGGCATCGTTCACCGCCGCCTGCCCTACCAGTCGGAAAAGCGCATGCGGACCGCTCTCAATAAGGGCGATGTCTGCTACATGGATCAGCACCTCTCCCATACGGCGGAACTGCTCCGTTCCGGCGCCATTCCGCCCGTCGACGTGGCCCTGATCGAAGCGGCCGCCATCACCGAAGAGGGACACATCATCCCGAGCACCTCTGTCGGCAACTCCCACATCTTCGTCGCCCAGGCCAAAGAGGTCATCATCGAGTTGAACGTCGCCCAGCCCCTGGCCCTGGAAGGGGTCCATGACATCTACGATCCCGGCTACCAAGGGCACCGTCAGCCGATTCCCCTCACCCAGGTGGGCCAGCGCGTCGGCACGACGGCGATTCCTGTCGACCCGGCCAAGATCCGCGGCAAGCTGGTGCTCCGCCCGCAGGAGATGTCCAACAACCCCGGCCTGATCCGCCGCCTTGGCCTGATCGCCATCAACACGGCCCTGGAAGTGGACATCTACGGCCATGTCAACTCGACCCACGTCATGGGCACCCAGATGATGAACGGCATCGGCGGCTCCGGCGACTTCGCCCGCAACGCCCGCCTCACCTTCTTCTGCACCAAGTCCTACGCCAAAAACGGCAAGATCTCCAGCATCGTTCCCATGTGCTCCCATGTGGACCACACGGAACACGACGTGGACATCATCGTCACCGAACAGGGCCTGGCCGACCTGCGCGGCCTCTCCCCCCGGGAGCGGGCCAAGCGGATTATCGAGAACTGCGCCCATCCCTCCTACCGTCCCCTGCTGCGGGCTTACTACGAGGAAGCCGTGGCCCGCGGCGGTCACACGCCCCATGTCATTGAAAAGGCCCTCTCCTTCCATGCCCGGTACGTGCAGACGGGGTCGATGCTGGAGTAGGGCTGTCTGAAGAAGATTTTTCGTAAAAAAAGATACCCGAATGGGAAAGGGAGTTGGACGCTCGATCCAACTCCCTTTTTTCTTCACCCCAACCCCATGTTTATGCGGTTTTGCGGGCTATTTTCTTCAAGAACCGGGCGCAGTCATTGTTCACAGAGCCGCGCTTTGCGTCCCGTCATTCAACCAGCGATGCACCCAAACGATAATGACTGACGTTTCTATTTTTTTCCTTATACAATTAGAGAGGTGAATCGCCCTGATTGATGAAGTAGAGCCCCACCAGACACAGGACGATCCCGAGCACTTTTTTGGCTGACAGCGCCTCGCTGAACACCAGCACCCCGATGGGGATGATCAACAGCGCCACAGCCGTATTGGAGATGACCGGCGCAACGCTGATGTTGCCGCCAGCCCGGTAGGCGAGCATAAAGCCCATCTCCAATCCGACGATGGAGATGCCAAGGGCGATGCTGGTCCAGTTCACCTTTTTGAGTGATTCGAGGAGCCCCCCCTCCTGGCTGAAAAACGGCAGGAGCAGCAGGCAGGCGACCATCGCGGTCAGATAGGTCGTCGCCAGCGCCACGACGGGGTTGCTGTTCTGGGGCGTGATTTTCAAGAAAAAATGGTAGGCGATGTTGGCGATGATGGTGAGTCCGATGGCGAGATAAAACAACAAACGCGACGACTTCCCTTCTGATCATTCTCAGCCATCATTGTACCAGATGCGCGGCTGTTGATACACTTGCCTGGTTATTCACATTTTCCACAGACCCCACGGCATTCACATTGTTCACATTACCCACGTTCCACACATTATCCACATTACCCACAAGACCTTTGTTATCCACGCTACCCACATTGTTCACACTGGTATACCGGCGCTCTCCCGGCAAAATCGAGTTGGGTCACGACTCGTTCCAATAGGCAATATGAAAAAGCCGGGGAGTCCACGCCCTCCGGCACACTCCCCGGCCTTTCCTTTCCCTAGGATCTTATTTGCTCCGGTTCAGCCCGTATTCCTCGATCAGCCCTTTGGCCTCCTCATAGTACTGGTCGCAATATGCGGTAAATTCTTCACCGGACATATACTCAGCCGGTTGGCCGATCCTTTCCATATCTTTTAAGTACTCGGGATCCTTGCATATGTTTCGGAAACCTTCGCGGAGCGTTCTGACGATGGCCGGATCGGTTCCGGCCGGCACGGAAAAGCCCCGCCGTATGTCGGACACAAAGTGGAAGCCCAGTTCTTTGAACGTGGGGACTTCTTTGACCATGTCGTGCCGCTTTTCTGCGGCGATGCCCAGCGGCCGCAACTTATCGAGGCTGCGCATCATGTCATTGAGGTTGCCGATGATGGCGTCCACATGCCCGCCCAGGAGGGCCACGTTCTGGTCAGCCGACCCCTGGAAGGGCACCGGCGTGACGGTGATGCCGAGGACATCCTGCATTTTCAGCAAGGCCATGTGGTGACCGGTAAAGGTGCCCACGATGCCGACGGTCATTTTCCCCTCCCGCTTCTTGGCCTCGGCGATGAATCCCTTGACATCCTCGATGCGGCTTTCCTTATTGACGATGAGCATCTGAGGATCATTGACGACCTGAGCGATGTGGATAAAATCATCCTTCTTGAAGGTGGCCTGCGGGCTGAGGGACTGAAGGATGAAGTGGGGCGCATTGATCCCTCCGATCGTATAACCGTCGGGACGGGCCCGGGCGATCTCGGTAAACCCAACCTGGCCGCCGGCGCCTACCTTATACTCAAAGGCGAGGGGCTGGTTAAACTGTTTCTTCCAGTACTTTTCGACGATCCGCGCCTGCACGTCGCTGGAGCCGCCAGCGGTAAACGCGATGATTAAGGACACTGGTTTGTTGGGATAGGCGCCGGAAGCGCCGCTGCCTGCCCCGGCAGTCCCTTTGGCGCAGCCGCCCAGCGTCAGAACAAAGGCCAGCAATACGGTTATGCCCACTATCTTTTGCAGCCTGGAAAAAGCCATTGGCTCTCCCTCCAATCTAACGATTATTTACCCCTTCAACCCATCAACTCTCCTCACTGACCACGGGAGGACCGCCGCCGCCGGTTTTTTTGTAGCGTCCATAGAGGGAGAGCGCGGTAAGGGAAAAAGCCAGCACCAGCAAGGCCAGGCTGATGGGCCGCTGAAAGAGGATGCTCAGGCTTCCTTCCCCCATGCTGAGCGTCTGTTTCAGCGACGTTTCCAACATGCCGGCGAGAACAGTCGTCAAGATGAGGGGCGCGGCAGGCATTTCGATCTTGCGCATCCACCAACCGAGCAGACCGAAGAACAGGGCGATCCAGACATCCATGAGTTTATTGCGCACGCTGTACGCGCCGATGAATGAACTAACCAGCACGACCGGGGCCAACAGCGGGTAGGGAACCCGGACCAGCCGTGCCCAGAGACCGACCAGAGGCAGATTAAGCACCACAAGGATGACGTTGCCGATATACATGGAGGCGATGATCGCCCAGACGAGGTCAGCGTTCTTTTCAAACAGCGTCGGCCCCGGCTGCAACCCGTACATCATAAACCCGCCGAGCAGCACCGCCAAGGCAGGCCCGGAGGGGATGCCGAAGGAAAAGAGCGGGACAAAACCGCCGCTGGTGGTGGCGTTGTTGGCGCCTTCCGGGGCAGCCACGCCCACCAGGCTGCCCTGACCGAATTCCTCGGCGTCTTTGGCCAGGCGCTTTTCGGCGTCATAGGCGACAAAGGCGGTCACAGCGGGACTGCAGCCCGGCAGGAGCCCGAGAAAAAAGCCGATGCCGGTGGACCGGAGCATGGCTGGCAAGGTCTGCCGGATATCGTCCCAGGTTGGCATGAGACCGGTCAGTTTGGCCGTATAGACCTGGACAGCCGGGTTTTCCACGTTGGAGAGGATTTCGGCGACGGCAAAAAGGCCGATGACAACACTGATGAAGTCAATGCCGGACATGAGATCCACCTGGCCAAAGGTGAATCGCGACACGCCGGTGATGGGATCCATGCCGACCATGGCTACCAGAAAGCCGAGGAGCGCCGAAATCAGCCCCTTGATGATCGAGCGCCCCGTCAGGTTGACGACGACGCTCAAGGCCAAGCACATGAGCGCCACATATTCGGGCGGACCGAAGCGGAGCGCCCAGCCGGCAAGAGCGGGGGCAAAAAAGGTGAGTCCGATCAAACTCAGCGTTCCGGCGACGAAAGAAGAGATGGCGGCAATGGCCAATGCCGGTCCCGCCCGCCCCTTTCGCGCCAGCGCATAGCCGTCCATCGCCGTGGGCACCGAAGCGACCTCGCCGGGGATGTTGACGAGGATGGCTGTGGTGGATCCACCGTACATAGCCCCGTAATAAATCCCGCAGAGCATGATGATGGCGGGCGCCGGGTCGAGGATAAGCGTCAAGGGTAAAAGCATGGCGATGCCCGATGTGGGGCCGAGGCCCGGCAACACACCGACGAGCGTCCCTAGCAGGCAGCCGAGAAAGGCAAAAAACAAATTGCCGGGTGTCAGGGCGTCGGCAAAGCCGTGGAGCAACGGCGTCATATATTCCACCGGCTTCGCCTCCTCACATGAGATCGAAGAGATTAAAAACCGCTCCAACCGCCCGGCAACGGCATGGTGAGCAGCTCTCGAAAAACGAGGATAGCGATTGCGCCAACGAGCACTCCATAGAGCAGACACCGCCATAGGGCGTACCGGCCGAGGCGGCGGGCGAGAATCGCCACCAAGCCGACGGTTGCGCTGCCGAATCCCAGGAGGTCAATCGCCAGCACATATATGGCCAAGGTCAGAAACAGTTCCGTTACGGCCAACGCTTCCCCTTTTGCCAGAAGCGGCTCTTGCCGGTCAGGCGCCTTCTGACTCTTCGCCTGAAGAATCTTTGCCTGAAGGTTTTGCTCCTGATCATCCTGCGCCAAGGGGTCCTCTAACTGCGCCTGTGGGCCGTTCCCTGCTTGCCCATCCTGTTGCTGCGTCTTACGAACGAAGCCACTTCGAAGCGATCGCGCAATCAGCAGAACCGATAAGCAGGCCAGCGCCGTTCCGATCCACAAAGGCAATACCCCCGGCCCCATGCCGGATCCAACCACCCCCTGCGGCATTGCCAAAGCGGAGACGACGGCAGCCAGGGCTAACAGGAAAATTGCGAGGGCCGATGTCAGTTCGGCCTGCCACATATGTATCACCCGCCAAATCCCATTCCCTACAATGTCCCACAGCCTCTATTTCCGCTGCCCCCAAGTCCCCGCTACCTGCCAACCAGCTACGTCTCGCCCACGCGCCTCAGACCGGCTCCTAGGTTTTCTTGTTCAAACCGTATTTTTCAATCAATCCTTTGGCTTCGACGAAGTAGCGGTCGCAATAGGCCGTAAAGTCCTCGCCGGAGAGGTACTCAGACGGCTGTCCGATCTTCTCCATCTCTTCCTGGTAACCGGCGTCCTGGCAGATTTTCCGGAATCCCTCGCGCAGCCGCGCCACTGTCTCGGCATCGGTTCCGGCCGGCACGGAAAATCCGCGCCGGATATCGGAGGTGAAGTCGTAGCCCAGTTCCTTGAAGGTCGGAACGTTGCGGATCACGGAATGGCGCTTTTCCGATGCGATGGCGAGCATGCGGATCTTATCCATCCCGCGCATGACGTCATTCAGGTTGCCGATGATCGCGTCCACCTTCCCCTCCAAAAGCGCCTTCGTCTGATCGGCAGCGCCTTCAAAAGGGACAGCCGTGAAAGATAACCCCATGATATCTTGCATCTTAAGCATCGCCAGGTGATGACCGGAAAGCGCGCCAACGACGCCGATCGACATCTGACCCTTTTTTTGCTTTGCTTCGGCGATAAACTCATTGAGACTGCCGATGGAACTGGACTTATTGACAATGAGCAACTGGGGGTCGTTGACGACTTGCGCGATGTGGATGAAATCATCCTTTTTGAAGGTCGCCTTGGCGCCCAGCGACTGCAAGAGAATGTGGGGCACGTTGACGCCGCCGATGGTGTAACCGTCTGGCGACGCTTTGGCGATGGCGGTGAAGCCGACTTGGCCGCCGGATCCCGTCTTATATTCGATGGCCACCGGTTGGTTAAAGTACTTTCTCCAGTACTTTTCCACGATTTTGGCTTGCACGTCGCTGGATCCGCCGGCCGGGAAGGCGATGATCATGGTGACCGGCTGATCGGGGTACCCGCCGGACGTCTTTTTTGCGCCGAACTGCTCGCAACCCGTGAGCACAATCGCAAGCAACAACAGGGCTACAGGCATAAACCGCGGCAACATCCTCAGCACCGTCTTTCTCACGGACTTCCCTCCCACGATTCTTCAGAACCTAACCTACATTTTTGCATTGTGTAGAGCCGGTTTTTCAGTGGCTGTCCAGAAGTTCTCCTACCGCTGTCGAGAAGTCTCCTCCCACTCTCCAGAAGCCTCTTGCCACCCTGCAAAACCTCTCCAAACAGTGTCCAAAATATCTCGACCACTATCCAATACTTCTAAGTAGATGTTAAAATTCCTTCTATTGTTATCCGATTTATCCCATCCATTAAACGACAAAAACCGGGGGTTTGAAGTAACCTTCCATCCTCACGCAACCGGGCAACGAAACAGACGGTTGCTTGTCCACTGGGACAGCAGTAGAAAAACGCTTCCTGGACTCAGCAAAACCACCAACGAGAGCCTGTTTCAGGAGGATGAACAGGCTACTTATTATATATGAGAAAACAAATGTTTTAGCACAAAAGAATAGCCCCCATTACCGCATGTTTCGGGGACGGATAGGCGGCTTGTGGCATTCCCTCAACTGTCGCACATGCGATCATGGCGACCCTCCCGACTATACCGTTTTTTTGTTGTAGGCTTTCCTCTTCTTGCCATAGCCGCCCGGAATTGGGACCCCGGTTCTATTCCCCTTTGTCCCCTCAGGGACTACAGTTATTACAAAATAAACATTTTACGGGTGATGACATGCGGATCGTATCGGTGAGCAATCTCAAAGTGGGCGATGTCCTGGCCAAAAACATCTATGCCAGCGATGGCCGGGTCCTGCTCAGCCAAGGGGTTGCCCTGACGAGCGGTTATATCGCCCGCATGGTCAACCTGGGCGTCTCGAAGGTTTACATCCAAGACAAGCAACTGGCCGACGTCTCGATTGAAGAGCCCTTGACGGACAAGACGCGAAATGCCGCCATCCAGATTCTTGAGGACATCACCGACACCATCCCCGTCAAAAAAGACGGGCTAATGACGCTCAACAAGGATGAACTCGATCGGGTCAGCAACAAATTCAATTCGGCGCGCTACATCGGCGTCGTCAAAGAGATCGTCAGCGAGTTGATCGGCAATATGGATGTCATGATCCACCTCGCCGATATGCGGGAGCGCTCCGACTTCCTCTTCACCCATTCGGTGACGACAACCGTCCTGTCCACGTTGTGCGGCCTCGGCATGGGCCTTACCCGCAAACAACTGGACGAACTGGCGACAGGTTGCCTGCTCCATGACATCGGTTTCACCGTCATCCAGCCGGAACTGCTCCGCAAACCGATCAACACGATCACCCCCGAAGAGGCAGCGCTCTTTCGCAAGCATTCCGCCGTCGGCCTGGCGATCATGAAAAAACTGCCCGGCATCAGCATCCCGTCGGCCTATGTGGCCAGCCAGCATCACGAGTTGGTGGACGGCACGGGGTTTCCCAACGGGCTGAAGGGCGATCAGATCCACCTCTATTCGCGCATCCTCGCCGTATCCGACTTCTTCGACAACCTGATCAGCGGCAAGGCCGGGAAAAGGCTGCTGCCCCACCAGGCCTACGAGGTCGTCCTGGCCCAAGCAGGCACGAAGTTCGACCTCAACGTGGTCACCTCCTTCGTCCGCCATATCGCCCTCTACCCGAACGGCAGCACGGTGTTGTTGACGACGAACGAAACAGGCGTCGTCGTCCGTCAGACCTCCTCCCCGGCCCGCCCGGTGGTCCGCGTCTTCCGCAAGCGGGTCAGCGGCGACGATGTCGATTTTAAGGAGTATGACATGACGAAGGAATTGACGATATTTATCAAAGAGGTCATTGACTGACAGCGCGTATCCGCGAGCGAAATTTTCCTCGTTTATTGCATGCGAAAACCCCGCCCGCAGCTACCTGAGCTGCACCGGCGGGGTTGCTTGTTCTGCGAAAGGCCTTCTTCACGGTAAAGGGATGCTCACTGAGATGCTTTCTCCGCCAATATCAAATGCTGATGTTCAAGCGGAACCAGCCGCACGTTTTCGTATCTTTTCTCTTCCTCCAGCCACTGTCTGTACTGGTCCATCGTCCAGGTCCCGCCCGTCTTCGTGTTGACAAGCATGTTGACGGCAAACATGGCCGCCATGGGACTGACGGCGCGGACAAAATCGAGGATGGCGATGCGGCCACCGGGTTTCAGCGCGGCGTGGACCCGCCGGAAGAGGGCGAGGTTTTCCTTGGGGCCGTAGATGTGGGAGATGTTCCCCAGAAAGGCGAGATCAAAGGGGCCTTCGACGACGGACTCGGTAAAGTCGATGGGCGCGAAACGAATCGTCTCTCCCGGCGCCAGTTGTTTCTCCATCAACTGGCAGACCTCGGGCGTATCCTGCACCGTCACGATGCATCCTTCGGCGGCGAAGGGACGGGCGTAGTTCAAGGGGCCGCCGCCTAGATCGAGTACGGTTAGCCCGGAGGGGGTTAGACCTTCAAGACAAGGCCGGATCACCGAAACAGCCGATTTGGCGTTTTTCTTCATGGCGGCCATGAAGCCCTGGATGTCCAGTTCCTCCTGGTCCCGCTCCGCAGGCTGGCCCTTGCGCAGCACCTCGGGGATTTGGGACCAACTGCGGATGACATTGAAGGTGTGGATGAGGGCGTGCCCGATGTAGTTTTCACTGTTTTCCAGGAAGAACAACTGCTCGGCTGCTTCCGTCAAGGCCAGCTTTCCATCGCCTGCGCATGACGCAGCCAGGTCGGATGGCATACCAGACTTGACTGATTCGGATGACGGACTCGGCTCGGCTATCTCGATCAGGTATCCCAGCGACTTTAATGCCTCGATGACCGTCCAGAGGGCGCGAACATCGAGGTTGCGCCGCTCGGCCAGTTCGGTCAGGGACATGGGCGTTTCATAGAGGGTGTCGAAGATGCCGGTCTTAAAGGCGGCGCCGACGAGGAGCAGTTCGTTGGGAGCGGCAATCGGTTGGGCCAAGGTTGGCATGGGACGGCCTCCTCTTTCGCATACTTTTCTAGATTATACCTTAAACCCAGCCACGATCCCCTGCATCTCCTCGCTCAATTTGGCCAGCATCTGAGCAGAAGCAGCCACTTCCTCCATCGCAGCCGATTGCTCTTGAATCCGGGCAGCCATCTGCTCCGTGCCGGCAGCGGCTTCCCGGGCCACACCGGCAATCGCCGTAACAGACTGCACAGCCTTCTCGGCGCCTTCCGTGATCTGCCGGGTCGCGCCGGACACGCTCTCGATCTGCGCCACCACCCGGTTCACATCAGCCGCGATGGTGTCAAAAGCCCTCCCCGCCGCGTCCACCGACGCGGCGCCGGCGGCCACCTCGCCTTTGTTTACGTTCATCGCCGCAATGGCTTGAGCGGTTTGCCCTTGAACACTGTCAATCAAGCCGGCGATCTGCTCGGCTGAAGCGGCCGACTGTTCCGCCAGTTTGCGCACCTCTTCGGCCACTACGGCAAAACCCCGTCCCTGCTCGCCGGCCCGGGCCGCTTCGATGGCCGCATTCAAGGCCAGCAGGTTCGTCTGGGCGGCGATGGCTTTGATCGCCTCCACAATCTGGCTGATCTCCTGCGATTGCTCGCCGAGCGCCGTAATCACGTCGCCCATCTGGATGGTCGTCTCCTGGACCTTCCGGATTTTGCGCACGGCTTCACCGGCCTGGATACTCCCGGCCTGAGCCGTTTCAGCCGCTTTTTCCCCGCCCTGACTCGCCGTTTCCACATTCCGGTCCACCAAGAGGATGTTTTCGCACACCTGCCGGATGACTTCGTGCGTCTCATCGACGGCTTTCGCCTGCTTGCCGGCGCCTTTGGCCATATGGCTTACCGTCCCGGCGATATCGGCGTTAAAGGCTGCCGTCTCCTGGGTCGTCGCCGACAGTTGCTGACTCGTGGCCGCGAGGTTTTCTGCCGAGTCGAACACCTGCCGCACAATTTGCTGCAGCGACATCGTCATCCTGTTAAACGCTTCGGTCAGTTGACCCAATTCATCCTTGGAGGTGACGGGCAACTGGCGGGTCAGATCACCGGCTGCCACCGCCGTGGCCCCTTCCAGCATGACGTTGACAGCTGCGCTGATGCGTCCGGCAAACGAAATGGCCAGCCCGATGCCGAGCAACGCCGCCAGTCCAAAGCCGACAAAGGACGCCGTGACAGCCTGGGCGAAGAAGCTTTTGCTTTCCTTCTCGGCCTCGTTGGCTTCGTCGGCATAGGCCTCGATGTACTCGTCAGCCAACTGCATAAATCGGCTTCTCGCCCGATCCGTGTCTTCGTCTATACGCTGGTACTGTTCGGCCATGTCAGCAGGGGACAAACTCGCCCGTTGTTCATAGACGGCGACGACGCGATTGAACTGCTTCAGGTACTCTTCACCGGTAGCTTTCAGTTCCTTCCCCCAACTGCGCTCTTCCTCCGTGTCCGCCTGGGCGATCACCTTGTCGATGAGTTCTCGAAACAACACAGCATCCTTCTGATACTGCGTGATCGTGTCAGCGCGGTGATTGATGATCAGATCGGATTGACTCGTGGAGAGCATGCCCACACAGGTCTTCATTTGGGTGGCGATAGTCTCATCCTGCATTCGCCTCATCTGCGTGTCTTGCGCGCATTTGATCGCTTGCAACATCGTGTAGTTGAAGAAGGCGGAAGCGGAAAAAATCAGCAACAGGGCCGTAAATCCAGCGAGGAGCTTTACTTTCAGAGAAATGTCTCGAAAACTCATCTCGATCCTCCTTTTCATCATCGCGTCCAAGACAAGATTTACACATATATATATCCGCTATAAACGTTCCTTGCTTCATTCCCGTGCTATATCAAAAGTTTAAATGAAAACGACAAATGTCTTTCAATACACTGCAGGATGTCGCCGACTATATTTTCATGTTATGAAAAATGCTTCTTTTCGTTCTCGCATTTTGACATAGCAGAGTCTTTGTTACGGTTTGATTGTACGAAAAAAAGGAACAAGCAATTTTTACATTATTCTCGTTAGGGGGAATGTCGTTTGTTGTCGGTATATTGTAAAATCTATCTTATTCATTAAAAGAGTCTCTCAGTTAAATGGATATCCTGAAACATTACTGGAAAAGATAAAAGGCGACGATTTAAGGACGGCCTAACAGAACACTGCAAAGTGCCCCTTTTCAGCAACGCATAAGGGAGGACTACGATGAAACATCTCATCCTCTTTGCCCACCCCAACCCCAAAAGCTTCAACACGGCGATTTTGAAGACGACCGTGAAGGTGCTCGAAGGCAAAGGCCACCAGGTTACCGTGCGAAATCTCTATGAGATGCATTTTGACCCCGTACTGAAGGGTACTGATTTCGAGGTGTTCCATTCCGGCAAGAAACCACCCGATGTGGAGCAGGAGCACGATCTCATCGCTGCGGCCGATGGTATCACCATGATCTATCCGATCTGGTGGTCCGGGATGCCGGCCCTCTTGAAGGGCTACATCGATCGGGTCTTCTCCTACGGCTTCGCCTACCGGTATAATGACGAGGGCGTACCGGTGGGGATGCTGTCCGGCAAAAAGGGATTGATCATCAACACGCTGGGGAGCACGACGGAATATTATGATTCGATCGGCATGACCGAGGCGGTAAAAAAGACAACCGACACAAGCATCTTCGGTTTTTGCGGAATGGAACCAGTGGGGCATCTCTTCTTTGGCGCTGTGCCAGCGGTCGATGACGCAACGCGGCAGGGCATGCAGAAGACATTGACGGAGAAATTAGACGGGTTGTTCTAGACCACAACGGTTGCCGGAATGTGAAAAAGCAGTCCGCAGGTTTCCCTGCGGGCTGCTTTTTCTTTTCGAGTTATTTTGTTTTACTTAATATTCGGCTGGCCGAAACTTGGTCTGCCCGGGTTTCTACTTAAATTCCTCGTAGCAAACCAAGTCCTCTATCGGTTTGCGCGCCTTATCGTGGCGCTCAGGGGATGGCCCTTCCTCCGCCGCATAGCCGAAGGCGAGGATATTGACGGCTTCATATTCGTCTGGTATTTGAAACTCCTCCCGCAACACAGCCGGATTGAAGTAGCAAATCCAAACCGTATTCACACCCAGTTCCGTCGCCTGCAGCATCATATGGTCGGTGACAATGCTCGCATCAATATCCAAGATGTTCTTTTGATCAAAGGGACGCACCCATACCTTGCGATGATCGCCACAGACGACGACGGCCAGCGGCGCGCCGTAGATGTTGGCCGCTTTTTTGAGTTTTTCCAGTCCTTCCGCCTCTTGAATGACGAGCAGTTTGAAGGGCTGCCTGTTGGCGCCGGTGGGGGCGATCCTCGCCGGATGATACAGTTCAAAAACAACGTTTTCAACTGCACCATGGAATTGGCCATCGAGTTGATCGGCGGCCGTTATAAGGCGCTGATCTTATGGCATCTTTTAGACAGGACGTTGCGCTTCAACGAACTGCGGCGGTTGATCCCCCATGCCACGCAAAAAATGCTGACCCAGCAGTTGCGCAGCCTGGAGGAAGACGGCTTGATCATACGAAAGGTCTACGCCGAGGTTCCTCCGAAGGTAGAGTATTCCCTATCCCAGTCCGGCAAAAACCTGAAGCCGGTATTAGAAGCCATGTGCCAATTTGGGAGGACCTATGTTGAGGAGCAGGGGCTGAAGTCCAATTGATCTCTCATTGGGCTACGACATGACGAAGGAATTGACCCTGTTTATTAAAGAAGTGATCGACTGACGGAAAGAAAAAACGATGCCGGGGAGACCGTTGGGTTCCCGGCATCGTTTTTTCTTCGCCATGGGTCGAGCGTTTACTTCGGCGGCTGTGCTTGCCGTTTTCCGGCAAGCTCCCGGTCAATCATGAAGATTCCTCCAGGTGATCCTTCGACGAGTTTTAGCTTGCCGATGATATCTTCTGATTGCGCCACTTCGTCAACCTGCTCTACTAGAAAGTTCTGGAGGATGGCCTGGCCCTGGACATCCCGTTGCTGCAAAGCCACGTCATAGGCTTGCTGGTAGGTGCTTGTCACATAACGCTCATGTTCCAGCACTGCTTGCCATGCTTGCAAAGGGGTTCCAAAGTCGACCGGTTGTTGCGGAAGCGCTGGGATGATCGGCACCCCGCCTCTGTCCAAAAGATGTCGGATCAGTAGATTGGCATGCGCCAATTCTTCATTGTGCTGCGCCATTACCCAGGTGGAAAAGCCCTTCAGCTTCAGGCGATCAAAATAATTCGCGATCGCCAGATATAGAAAGGCCGAATTCAAGTCTACCTGGATCTGTCGATTAAAGATTTGTTGCATCGTCGGACTTATCATGAAGTCCCCTCCTTCCGCCGGGATATCTTATGCATGACAGGACATCCGGTTAACGGACGACGTTGATTTTCCAGCCGCCGGCACAAAAAAACGGCGACCTGAATACCCTTCAACGAAGCGAAATGCAAGGGTTGAGGGGTTGAGATCGCATGTATCAACCGAGCGATATGCATCTGGAATGTTGTCAAAGCATCTGGAAATTACACTACTACACCAGCCTGATGTGCCATGAACCCTGCCCCTATCGCAGACGCCTCTTGCTGCGACAGATCCAGGGCGTGACGCAAGGCCTTGCTGCTTTGGTCAGCGCAGTCTGTTCGAACCGAGTCCCATCTGCCACGCCCCATCCCGACAATCAGATCCATCAGACGGTAATCCCCAAGCGGGAGTTGGGCAGGTATGACGGAAGAAACGGCGCTCCTGCCTATGTGGCGGTCAATACCATCGTCTACGATGTCACGAACGATCCGGCGTGGGCGGCAGGAAGCCATTTCGGACTCACGGCGGGCCGAGACCTGTCCGGGCAGTACAGCGCATGTCACGGAGGTCAGCCAATCTTGGAAAAGCTGCCCGTGGCGGGGCGTTTGGGCGGCTGACATCGCCTTCTTAAGCGCTTTCGCTCTCCTCCCCCTTCTCCATGGTGACCCCCAGTTTCCGCACCAACCCGCCTACCGTCAGCCCCTGCACGACCAGCGAAAACAGCACGACCCCAAAAGTCATGACCAATACCTCCTGCCGTCCCGCGTACCCGACCGGCAAAGTCAGCGCCAGGGCAATCGAAAGGGAGCCTTTCAAGCCGCCCCAATTCAGCAGGTGCAGCCACCGCGCCGGCACCTGCGCCACGCCGCCGACCAGATAGACTGCCACAGCCCGGGCGATCAGCACCACCAGAACCGCCCCCACAATCCAGGGCAGCACCAGGATCTCTCGCGTCACCTCCAGGCCAACCAGAATGAAGACCATGGCATTGGCGATCAACGTGACCGTATCCAAAAAGACAGCGACGCTGTCTTTCGTCTTCTGGCTCATCCCCACCTGGGCGCCGTAATTGCCGACGATCAGCCCGGCCACGACAACGGCGATCACCCCGGACACATGAAAAGCCTCGGCGCCAAAATAGGCCCCGTAAAAGGCGGTCAGCACAAAGGCATTCTCCAAGGGGTAATCGTCATAGAATCGCGTCAGCGTCGACAGGACCAGACCGACGAGCGCCCCCACCGCGATCCCGCCGGCGATGACTTTGACGAACATCCCGGCGACACCTAGCACCCCGGCGCCGGCCATGGCCGAAAGACCGAGCGTCAGATTGAACAAGACGATGGCCACTCCGTCATTGAAGAGACTCTCGCCTTCCATGATGACGGACAACCGCTTGTCGACGCCCAGGCTCTTGAAGATCGAAAGCACTGACACGGGATCGGTCGCGCTCATCAGCGCCCCGAACAACAGGGCCAACTCCAGGGGCAACCCCAATCCGTAATACCCCAACAGGCCCACCACGCCGTAGGTCACCAGCGTCCCAACGCCCGCCAGCGCCAGAATCGGCCGCTTATGTTCCTGCAACTCCCGAAAGTTTAACTTAAAGGCCGCCTCGCCGATCAGCACCGGCAGGAAGATCGAAACGACGATGGTGACGAAGACCTGATCTTCCGTAAAAAAGTGCTTCAACTCGGGAAAGAACCCAAAGTCGGCCAGTCCAATGCCTAGCCCGACCAGCACCAGCGCGATCGGGTAGGGCTTTTTCGTTTTGTAAGCAAAGGCCGTCGAGAGAATGGCCACGGCGAACAGTAGGAAGGCCAATTCTGTTGTGTGGATCAAGGGGGGCGTCCTCCTTCGCTTTATGAGCCGCTCATTGCAACCGCATCGTCATTCTATTCTTTCAATTTGTTCTATCTTTTTTTCGCTATCTCCTTTTTCTGCCATAGATTCCTACCGGGTTTTCCCTTCCCACGCCCTAGCCGAGTGTGAACAACTGAAGGCGATCATGCAACCGGCCCGACCGTCTGCCCGGCACACTCGACCTGAGCCCCACTCTTTTCGAAATTCTTCTCTCGTGACGAAAAAATCATCCCCAGTTTCTGGGGATGATCTGCTGCTTCAGGCAACGGTGACCTCTTGCAAAATGACCTTATCATATTTTCTTGTTGTGAAGTAACATAATAACCCCACCAGCAGCATCAGTATCCCGGCGCAAACCATCCAATTGTTGACGCCGATGATCTCCGACACTGGCCCCGCGATAAACATGCCGATCGGCGCGGCAAAACTCATTACGCTGGTGACGAGCGATATTACTTTCCCCAGGTTTTCCTGCGGTATCGTTTTCTGAATGTAGGCGGTAAAGGGGATATGAGAACACATCCCCGTTGTGCCCATGATAAAAACGATGATACAAAACAGCCAAAATGCGCCTGCCGGAACCAAGCCGCCGATCAAGGCACACAGGCCCAAGGCAAAAACGCCGAGGGAGATCATGAGAAACTGCCGCTGTAACCCTCCTGTCACGGTGATGACCAATGCGGCGATGAACATTCCGCTCGAAAAAAGCATTTGAACGATTCCATTGTGCCAAGCCGTACCATGAAAATACACGTTCACCATGAGGGGCAACAGCGTTCCCAAGGGCACAAAGACAATCGTGGAAAGCAGGATGGGGAGCGCTACACCCATCAGCGCTGGATTTGCCTTGAGCGCATCGATGCCCTGTTTCAACTCTACGAAGACGTTCCGCTTGTCACGGGCGGACAGGCTCGGTTTCGGAACGTTGATGGAGGAAAGGGTGAGCAGGGCCAAAGCGGCGCCGAAGACATCGACAAGCATCACGTACTGCAGGGTTGACATGGTCATCAAAAATGCGCCCATCATCGGCCCGGCCATCGAAGCGGCGGATGTGACCATCTGTCCCCACCCGCCTGCCTTTGTCAGTTCGCTCTCGGGAACCAGTAGCGGGATGGCCGCTTGCATGGCGGGTTTATGAAAGGTTTCCCCGACAGCGCGGATGAACAAAATGGCGTACATGAACAGCATCGACGGAACACCGAAAATGAAGGATGCGCCGAGGAGCAGACTGGAAAGTGCTACCGCGCTGTCCGCGGCGATCATGATCGTCTTGCGATCGTACCGGTCAATCCAGACGCCTGCAAAGGGGCCGATCACCGCCTGCGGCAACAAGCCGACGACGCTGGCGATGGTCAGCGCCAGGGCGGAGCCCGTTTGCACCGTGATCCACCAAAGGATCGAAAACTGCACCGCCTGGGAACTTACAATCGAAATCGCCTGACCGGCATACATGGTGAAAAAAGACTTTTTCCACGCGCTCGCCCTATCCACTTAGGCCTTCCTTTCCAGACAATCAACGATCACTTTCGCACAATCGCGCGCCCCGTTTTCTGTCCCCATATGGGTTGCCAGCGCCTTTGCGCTTGCAATGACGTGATCGTTGTGGACAAAACGAATGGCCTCGGCCAGGTTGTCGGCGGTCAGTTTTTTGACGGGAATCGGCTTGGCGCCTACACCCAGATCATGGGCGCGATGAGCCCAGGCAAACTGATCGTTGGCAAAGGGAACAATGATGCTCGGCGCACCGGCTCTGAATCCGGCTGCTGTTGTTCCGGCGCCGCCGTGATGACAGACGGCCGACACCTGTTCAAACAACCAGGAATGGGGGATGCTGTCCACCGCGAATATATGGTCCGGCAGATGCGGCAATTCGCCCATGCCGCATAGGATGCCGCGCCTGCCGCTTTTCGCGAGCGCTTCAATCACCAGCGTGGACATGGTGTCTTTCTCATCCATATCAAAGACACTGCCGAAGCCGATATACACCGGCTTTTCTCCGGCCTGCAAAAAACGCGTCAATGCCTCGGAAGGCTGATAGTCTGTGGGCTCCTCGACAAACCAATAGCCGCTTTGGTGAATGTGTGAATTCCAGTCGCTGGGTCGGGGGAAGACAAAGTTGCTGCAGGAGATCACCGCAGGATGCCGCCTGTCGGTGTGCCGTTCAAAAGGACAGCCAAATTGATGGGGTATAGCGCCAAACTGTTCTTTCCAAAAGCCTTTGACCGCGTCCTTCGAGGCTAACCACAGCATTCCTTGCAGCATCGAATAGCTGAAGGCGTTGATGATCCGGTTCGACTTCATCCGTCCATACATAACGACAGAGGTCTGCTCCCCTGTTTTGTGCATCGGGAAGGGCGAAGCGAGGACAGCAGGGATGCCTAACTTTTCAGCGGCAAAGTAACCCATCGTCACTCCGGGGTGATAGACGATGCATTCGCTTCCCTCACAGGCGGAATAGAATTCCTGGGCCATATAGATCCCATACTTTTTCATCTTGTTAAAGGCGAGCAGCATCTTCAGCGGATTGTCCGCCCCTTGGGCTTGCTTCAGCATGGCCTTGTCGACGTTGAGCGATTCAAAATCCGCCTGGATGGGATAAAAATCGATGCCGTAACTGCGTATGAAGCTTTCAAAACTCCGAATCCCTGTGATGCGCACATCTTTTCCCAGTTTTTTCAGTTCCAAGGCCAGCGCAATATAGGGTTGAAAATCACCGCGAGAGCCGGAACAAAGAATCGTAATCATTTTTCCACGCTCCTCTTGTATTGACCAACAACGTGTTGTACATTGATAGTCTAGCGGTGTTGCCCTGAAGCATCAACCAACAATGCCATGGCAAGTGTCGGATGTTCAGAGGACGAGAGATGAATCGACATAAAGAACGGCTTCAAGACATGTTCAGGAGTTGAAAAAATGAACAAACAACCGGAAGCGACGGCGCAGACCCGGCAAAACCTCATCGATGCCTTTTGGTCCCTCTACGGCGAAAAGAGAATTGAGAAAATCACCGTTAAAGAAATCACCGCGAGAGCCGGCTATAACCGGGGAACCTTTTACGAGTATTTCCAAGACGTCTATGATGTGCTGGCGCAAATTGAACAGTCCCTGATCCCGTCGATGGATGAATTGCCGCCCATCACCATGCAGAATCAACAAATGGGCATGCCCCTCGACCTATTCCTGAATCTCTATGAACAAAACAGCAAATACTACGCCGTTCTGCTGGGCGACAAGGGCGACCCGGCTTTTGCCAGCATGCTGAAAAATGCTACAAAGCCTGCCATCAAGCAGGCTTTGGCTGAAACACATGATATTGACCCCATCGAATTGGACTTCATTCTGGAGTATGTGCTTTCCGCCATGATCGGCATCATGAGTTACTGGTATCGGCGGGACAAAGCGCTGCCGGCAGAGGACTTGATTGGGCTCATGCATGACCTGATGGAGAACGGCGTGACGAAGCGGTTGTCAAAGCCACAATAAAATTGCCCCCTATGGCAGCGTCAAATGCTGCCGTAGGGGGCGCGTTTTTTTCTGTCTGTTTGCGGAGGCAGTCTAGGCCTCCTTGGTATGCGCTGTGAAGGAACGACGTTACACGGGTTGTCTTGAAAGGGTGCGGATTTTCACTTCGTGCTCCCCGATAATCGCTGCTATGGACCTTTGGTCTTCCTGCATATCGTCTATCTTGCGATGGAGCGTTTGGAGCATCCCCATGACGTCTTCTTCCTCGTTGCGTTCCAAGCGATCAAAGCGACGATTGACTTCTTGCTTGAGTGACTTTATTTCTTCGCGCATTCCTTGTAGACCGGCCTGAAAATCCCTTAGTTCCCGCAGCATCTGGTTTTGAAACTCGTTGTCGTTCACGCTAAGCCCCTCTCCATGATCTGCTGTTTGGCTTGTCTTTAGTATGTCAGGTTTTGATAAGGGCAAGCATCAAGTTTATGGCGCTTACAGCCACGCAGCCGCCTATACATTGAAGGGCTATCGCAGGGCTTGTTATCTTGCCAACCGACAAAAATGTTGTCTATCGTTCGAATGGTTTAGGGACGACGATCTTTTTCACTTAAGTTACTTGCATAATCTCTGAATTTAGGGGTACATGCCTGCTATGAAAAAAGCCATCGTTGCTGCTGGCGCCGTCTTCATCGCTCTGTCCGTCGGTACTTATGTTTTCGCCAACGGCACTATGATCCAGGATCGCTTTATCACCGAGAATCTACCGAATCAGCAGATCGATTTGCAAAGCAGCGATTTGTCCGAATATCCATCACCAGATGGAACGAAGCGCGTTGTGCTTCAAATATCGCAGGTTGACCCGATATCGGGACATTTGATGTTGGTTCCAGAAATTCGATGGAGTGACGGCGCCAAGCAAAGGCTGGATATCTCTTTTCTTGATATGAATGAGGAACGTGAACGACAGCCGCATGCAATCTGGTTATCGGATGATAAGGTCTTACTCGGCGGCAAGCTTATCTTTGACACTCGCACAAAGGAAACCGTATCGATCACCGACAGATTGTCCGACCTGGAGGGAGCGACGGCCTGGACGTACCGGGTCAATCCCTCGAAAAACAAACTCGCGCTCATTGGCAAATATCCGAACAGCGCGAAGAAAGTGATCCGGGTTATCGATCTGAACACGATGAGCGCTGCCGATGTTTATCAATACAACGAGGCCAAAATGGAACCGCAGGGCGTTGTGCCGGCTCTCGCCTGGGACGAACACGATCGAATTTACTTCGATACGTTCCAAGGGGAAAAACCCGTGGTCTTGCAACTTGAAAAAGGGAATGTCCGCCTTTTCAAAGAAAACGCCGCTACCCCGCAAGGATCTCCGGATGGGAAATATCTCGCTGTCTTTCCCACGTCGAATTACTACAGCAAGAAAGACACAGCTTCGCCAGAAACAAAAATCATCGATCTGCACACCGGGAAGGAAGTCGGTTCCGCGTCTTTCCTCGGAAGAACGATTTGGTCGAAAGACAATGCGTATATCGGCGTTCAGGGCATGAACGAGATGAAAGTCTGGAAGGTGAAGCCCGACGGAACTTTGGATACAAAACTGGAAAAAACCGTTCTGCCGGATAATCTGACTTCAGTGTTTTTTGATGGACATTTCTTGAAGTATAATACGGTGGAGAACACCGGAAAAGATGTGAAAAGGAACGCTGTCAGCATTCCCTTGAATTAAGTCGGGGATTCGCGGAGGAACTCTTCTGTGTGAAACAAATCGGTCAGATTGATTCCTGATAGGCAAAAACGATGCCGGAGAACTTTTGGTTCCTGGCATCGTTTCTTTTATGTAGCGATGAATATCATCAGATTTCGTGTTCTAGGCGATCGTAGTGACCCTCATTTTTTGCTTTTTCGGCTCACCGCTGTATCTTGCTGCTAGCCGATCGAGCCGCTGGTGGCGACGTCTTCGACGAAACTGACCAAGCGGTTGCCGGTGTGTTGCCCCAATTCGACGAGGATAATGTCCGGCAGACCAGCTTGTTGCCGCTCTCGGACGGACGCAGAACCGCCAGATGGGTATAGGGGCAGCAACTCCAGCAGCATCTTCATGATTCGTCACTCCGTAACACTGATTCACCCATTGTTCAATATCCTGTTTCGCGGCCCCCTCGCCGATCCGTTGTTGCAGCGTCAACAACTGGGGCAAGCCGGGCAACGGGAGGGCGTGCAGTTCATAGGCGCTGACGGCCACGCTGCCGCTGATGCAGCGAAAGGCCATATCGACGGCCTTGCAGTTGAGCAGTGCCGACAGAGTCGCCGGTGTGATCTCTACGTCGCGGTCGGGATAGATCATGTTCAGATGGTTTTCGACCACCGCCGCGCCGTAGGCGTCAATAAAGGATTGGGGCATCACCGCCGCCAGCAGCCGGCGGTTTTGTTCTTTTGCCGTCGTCCGGTGGACGAGGACGCATTCGCGCTGGACCTTCAAAAAGGTCTGCCCCGGCTCGACGCGGATAAAGGGCACATGGTTGCGCTTGGTGGCGCTGAAGGAAAAGCCAGCGTCGGTAACTGCTTCGGACCAGACGATGGGATAGGCGTCGTCAAGCCGGTTTTGCAGCAATTGATCCTTGTGGCGGTTCCAGACGAGGGGTCCCGTCGACACGTTGTAGCCCAGGTGGGAGAGCCGCGTCGGCATCGCCTTGAGGTGACGGAAAAAAGCCGCCTGTTCGGGATGGCGCGGGAGAATCCAGGGCGCCTCCCCTTCGATGGTAAAGCGGCCCACCGGTTGGACATGGGCCGTTTGGATGGAACGGGGCGTGATTTCGGAGACCTCCACCTCGGCGCTTTGCTTGGACCGGACAAAGACGGACAAGGCGGTCTCCTGCAAGACATCATCAAAGACGCCCTCCCGGTCGGCCACAAAGTCGATCACGGCCGGACGGGCCTCCCGGAACAAGAGCGCACGCAAGGCCTTGAAATACTGGCCGCCGAGAAAAGACGTAGGGGTGACGTAGGCGACCATGCCCTCCTTTGTGGTGAGACGCAGGGCCAGGTCGGTGAAGAGGCCGTAGAGATTGGCGTGGCCGTAGAGGGAACGGGCGTAGGCTTTTCGCATCGCCCCGTCGAGGCGGACCCGCCCATAGGGCGGGTTGCCGATCACCAGATCGTAGCGCCTTTTGGGAAGCGCGGTGAGCGAATCGACGGTCTTCACAAGATTGGGTGGACGGCAACCGGCCTGGGTGCACAGGGGGAGCAGCACGATATCGAGCATCACCTGGGACATCCAGCCGGCAAAGGGGTCGATCTCCTGCCCCGCCAACCGCTCGGCGATGATGGTCAACTTTTCGCGCGGCTCACCTGCGATGTGTTGCAGCATCCGGGCGGCCACAGGCGCCAGAAAGGCCCCGCCGCCGCAAGCCGGGTCGATGATCGTGCCGCGCGTCCAGTCAAAACCGGTCTGTTCCGTCAGATCGAGCAGACGGTTTACCAGCGACGGCGGCGTATAGTAGGCGCCGAGGGAGGAACGCTGCGCTTCGGGCAGCATGGCTGTATAGACGGTTCCCACCAGATAGCCGCTTTCCAGGGGATCATGGCGCTCGGCGAGATGTTCGCCCATCTGCTGGGCCAGCGTTTGGGCCGACCGTTCCAGGGGCGGCAGGGTGACGGGCACGGGGCGGATCGGCGCGGATGGACCGAGCCTGGAGGCGGTTAGATTCCAGTAGGTGTTGAGCAGGGCAAAGCAAAAAGACCAGGCAACGGAAAGCCGTTCCTGGTCTTTGTACATTTCTGCCAGACCTCGGGCCATTGCCTTGCCGGATGTGAAGTGAGTGATGAGTTGGATGTGAAGGTTCGTGGATTGAGTGTGCAACGTGGGCCTCCATGATGAAAATTAAATTTTTGCCGAGTAGATTGATTTAGTTAGTACGAATAAAACAATGATACTTAATGAAACCCGCATATTTAGTTCTATTCCATGCGGGGATTAGCGTTTCCTGTTACGGGAAGCGAAGTATAACCACGAAAAGCTTATTTGTAATTGTAATTCCCTACGTGAATTATCGACTCCTGTTACAGGGACAGCAGGCACTGCAACAGCGCCAACTGGAATTGTTTCAATTCCCTACGGGAATTAACCTTTCCTGTAACAATTTACGACAGATGGCGGAGCGCCGAAAACCGATAAGTTTCAATTCCCTACGGGAATTAACCTTTCCTGTAACTTAAAGGCCGCAACGTCCTCGCCAACGGCTTCAACTAGTTTCAATTCCCTACGGGAATTAACCTTTCCTGTAACGAAATGCAAAGGTGCCGAAAGTTATCGGGCTCTAGTGTTTCAATTCCCTACGGGAATTAACCTTTCCTGTAACTGAACCATGCGATGTCTCCGGTGATGCGTTCAATGTTTCAATTCCCTACGGGAATTAACCTTTCCTGTAACCGAGGGTGTCACCCCGGAAACTATCAAAACGGAAATGTTTCAATTCCCTACGGGAATTAACCTTTCCTGTAACCAGGCGGCACAGCAAGCCGCGGATTCCCTGGAGGCGCTGGGTTTCAATTCCCTACGGGAATTAAACTTTCCTGTAACCGCGCCCCCTCTCAACCCTTATCCCACAAGCCCTCCCGCCACCTTTTGCGAGCCACTCCAAAAACGCCCCTAACTTCAACACCCTCCCCCCTCTCAATCCCACTCCAACCCCTGATTTCATCGGATCGAGCCACCCCCGCCTTTTCTGCCGAGTAGCCTCACTCGCGTGGAAAAACCCAAAACGCCACCCGCTCGCAATCACCGCAGTCTCACTACAAAACTACCACGTCAACCCCTTCTAGTCCATCCTCAATTACAACACAATATTCCCGATCCCGACCAGATCCAGCTTTCGCCCCAACCGCTCAACATCATTTTCACAGGCTCGGCATTGGCGGTAAAAGATTACACTGTCCTCATCCCGATGGATGCGCCGGAGCAGCTTGGGGTTAGCGGCTCTCCGGCCTCGCGGATCGCTCTGGCCGCCGCCAAGGCCACCAGGGCCATCTCTTGCAGCGACTCATCCAAAAACACCTGTCGCCGCTTCGCCGACCCACGTAATAGATATAGCCGTCATAGACCCTTACTCGAACACCCTTGAACAATAAAAGCGCCCATCTTACTAAATCAAGTAAAATGAGCGCTGGGCAATCTGTTTGGAATTATAACTTGAGCTTAGAAAGTGCAGCCCAACGGGGATCAATGGTGTCTCCTTTCTTGCTCGTTGTGTCAGCGGGCTTGAACGATTTGGCAGCAAACAATTCATCTTCCCGATAGATCCTATTTAACCAAGAAAGGGTGAACGCCAATTGAGCGAACGATAAGCCTTTCAGCTTTGGATGATCAATCCGACCATTGTTGATTCTTAAGACCGACATAACCTTTCGATACTGGCCCTTCATTGAACCGCCACGGGCAAAAGGGCTGGCCGATAATTTTTCAACGGTCTGCACAGCGACCCTCAACGGATCTGTTGCCATAGGATCTCTGGAAAGATCTCGAAAAACATTACTCACTTCCCGGACGACGGTTGCTGTCACCACTTGCCGGTCCCTTCCGCCTTCAAAAGACCAATCAACACAAGATAGTTCCTCCGCGATGGTTATCAGCTTTTCCTTATCCATGGCGCGGCCCCCTTAGTAACCAGGTGCAGTCCACTGAGGCCCTGCAATATTCCCCGATAGAATTTCACGAAGGCGCCGGACATTTGCCTGAATATCCTTGTCTTTGATTTCACGCCCATAATCGCGGGCCATCTGTATCAGCGTCTCCTTTTTTGGTAGCGGCCTCAAGTACGGCCGGTCAGGGGGCGCCGACTGAAGTATGTTCATTTGAATCGTGCCAAAATAGGCCGGTTTTCCATAGCCCACACGAAGCCTGATTTCTCCGTCCAGCCCCAATGCAAATATGAGGAGCGAAAGCTCTTCATGCGATAGGTTTTGTAAGACGATTTCTCCCCGCAAAACCGCACCTTCCGGAATCACTTCGTATGGGAGTTCTCCCTTACGCAATGGCCCTTGCAGATAAACCTTGCGTCCTCGGAACAAAATCGACCGGAATTTTGGCGCTTTGCTTCGCGCTGTAAACCACTCATCCTTAGTACATACTGGACATTTCTCGGGGCCACCGCATTCTACCTGTTCGAATACACGGCAGTAGTAGAGCCGTTCGTTTCCGGCGTCGCTTCGTTTGTCCGGATAATTTTTAAACGGCCTTTCAAAAAAGGGCATGTTCTCAACCCTTGTTTCCTGCTGTCCTTGAAGTGAAAATTCCCCAAAATGCACTTTCCCCTTGTAACTCTCGCGTCCCCGCATCAGCCCAAAAATACGGCAACTGATGCAGGCGGACCGTGACGAGCATTCCTCCAGCATACCCTTAGGGAGCGCTCGGCCCAGATCCCTGTTGGGCAACGCCAGCAGACAGCTGCGCGAGGCCGATTCCGCCAAACTGCGCACAACGCCTTTGATTGAAGAGCCGGGAATGACGATGTTTGCAGCTCGACGGACATGAGCCCGGGCCAACTGATCGTCTACTAGGCGATATCCCCCGCTACCCACATGAACGGGACTGAGAATGTTCATTTCAAGTATCAATCGTCCGCTGAAGTTGCTTTCTTCCAAGCGATTATGCGGAGTAGCAGGCTTGCGGTCAGAAGCTGCCAATGACAAGAGCGGGACAAACGTATAGGGCTTGTTTTTTAACAGTGTGTACTGGCCCTTAGCCACCGCGAACCACCTCTTTTTGCTTGCGCTGGAGGTTTTCCATAGACTCACGCAGGTCCAAGGGCAGTTTCATCAGCCAATCGTACCCCGATAGCGTCGTTTCCCATCGATATCCTTTTTTTGTATATAAGAGCCCCTCACAGGCGACTTCGTCCTTTTGATCACCATCTTCATACCCCACAATCCGGTTCCTTACTTCGTCAGCAGACTTATAGTGCCGGTAATCGCGGATGGACACCTCTGCATTCGCGACCTGTACTCGTCCGTACCCACGCGTCGTAGCCGTCCCTAGAAGCATATATCCTTCATCGAGATCCTTTAATAGATAGCCAAAGAGCATCAACTGCCAGCATGCAAAGTTTGTTATGACGACTTCGGCAGCGAAAGTGCCTTCCTCAACCACCTCTGGATTAAACAGCCCTTTTCCCTGAGCACCACCGGTGATCCGGTTGATCATGACATGGCTTCTTTCTCCCATCATAAGAGGCTCCCCATCGACAGGAAAGGCATCTCTAAAGGCGGCCCGACCGGCAAGGTATTGCTGTCCGAACAGTTGGATCACTGGGTCAGACAAATAGTAGCGCTGCCTGCCGTCACGGTTTTTCATTTTATCTTTCCAAGCATTATCCCCCAGCGGCAACACTTTCATATCTAAACCACGAAGGATCGCGCTGATCACCTGTTCCGCCCGGTTGCGAAAGACGCCTTTGAGGCTGGAACCGGGGATAAACGGCTGTGACTTGCTTCCGTTTCGTGTGCGCACAAATCGCATATCCGGCAAGAGAGGATCGAGTCCTGGTTCAGACGGCCCCTTGATCAAAAGTGGGGAGGCTGTTTTCAGTTGAAAAGTGCAACGGGCCTCGTTCCGCAGTTCCTTAAACAACCATATCACCTCCCAGTTCCAAACCTACCTTTTTACCTGCGTCCACGAAAGGGATACTCTCAATGCCTGCCCAGCCCTTTTGAAGATATTGTTTAAAGTTGCTCGCGTCTAGTCGGGACACCTGCACGTTTGTCAACCGGACGCGTCCAAGCCCGCGAGTGGTGCCTCCACCAAGCGCAATTTCCCCGTGTACAAAGGGCGTCAAACTCAGCAACGTGTTGTACCACTGCGGTTCCGATAGGTTATCCATAAGAACCTGCCAGTGGAAAGCCGTACCCGCTGGAACGACTTCTATCTCATAAAAACGTCCCGTCATCGCCGTACGGGTGTCTCGGTCGATGGAAACGCCCGGTCGGATCTCATAAAAACCAACCCACGTCGACTCGTCTAACAACAAGTCCCGCACCCTTAGACGCCCCGCGAAATGCTGAGAGCCGAAAAGACGGCAAACGGAGCAAAGGCAATTGTATATTTCTTCGGCAGCCCGCAGCGCATCCTTTGAGTACTCCTTTTTGATTCTTCGGGCGTCATCATGGCTTAGACAGGGGTTTGTCAGTACATTACAGGGCGCGACGCCAACCGCTTCACCCCATTGCCCCAAGATGCGTTCACTAAAGGTCCGCCAAACCCCTTTAAACGAGGAACCCGGGATATAGGGCATTCCAAAAGCATCTCGAAGGACGGGATTGTCCAATGTAGTTGGATCTGCAGCAGTATTGCCGGCACCGATATGTAATGGTGTCTCCGTAATCAGGCGACCATTCAATCGATATCGGTTTGTAAACTGGTGAAAGAGATCGCTGTTACTGTCACGTCCCATACTATTCCCCCCTTGGCGATTGAGCCTCAATATACTTGACCCGCCAACCCAAAAAGCCAAAATAATAGGCCAGGACTTTTAGCGTAAAGGATTTGTCCTTGGAGCCTTTCGATTCGGCCAGTTTTACAACCGCATCAATCTCGTCGAGTAAACACAAACCAAACTCTCGGCCATTATGGAAGGAGCCACGCCACGATTTGCCCTGGTTATCCCGGCCGATTTGGTAACGGATAAAGGATTTCAGTTCCAATACACAGTCGGACATCGCCGCCAAATCTACGAGGTTTCGGATTTGTTTATATCCCAAATCATTTGGCTTTTTCTTGTCTTCTGTAAAAAACGCATCCGCCCGGCGAACAAGGTCCTCTTTCAGTTCAGCAAGGAGCAATCGTTCCGCGATCTCTTCTTGTACCGCTTCCTGCCTCGCCATGCTTACTTTCCTCCATTCCAATGAAAATCATCACAGACAGAAACTGCACCATACCCATCGCTCGTACGGCAACCAAGGCCGTTCATCTCGATTTCGTACAGTTTTTGAATCAAATCATCATCTGCCGCTCCCGGTACAGCGAAGACAAACACGCTTCCTGCCGTGAGATACAGTTCGCTAGGTCGACGCAACGCTGATGATGCAGAGGTGTCAAAACCGCCTCTCATCGTATAATCGGCGAGCACCAGCACCGTCTCCAAACCAGGCAGGCCACAAAGCACCCTGCTGGCCAACTGCGTTTGCAGCCGCTTTGTCGACCGGTACTCTTCACACCCGTCGTCCACGTCCTCCGGGGTCGACTGGGGAATCGTCTCGGACAACAGCGTCAGGGAAAAGTACGTCTTTTGCTCGGCGGGGTAAAGGAACCTGTTTTCCCGTAGATAACGGTTAAAGGATTCCAAGCGCTTGGCAAGTGCCTTTACCGCCTCATGATCGGCCTTCGACCCTTCTGCAGCTTTGCCGGTTTGGACAAACTGGGTCTGCACCCGGCCCAAACCGACACTGGTCTTGGCGCCCACACGCATCTCTGTTAATGACCAATTCAACGTCATATCCCCAGGGGCCGTAATCGTGGAAGCGAAATGCTGCCCTGTACTGACCGCCCGAATGGCGAACAACTGGCCATCTTGGGAAGTGCCGCGGTAGGGATCGACGGCTAACCGCATCATTAATCGGCGAGAGACATGAGCATCCATGAGCCCGCTACATCGTTCGGCTCTTCCAGGTTGCTCCGGTTTTCCTTGAGAACAGACCGGACATACTACCCTGTCGCCTTTTAATAGCGCCAGCAGTCCATCAAAGACCCCATGATCCTCTTTGGTTTTACATCGGTAGGCGGACATGGGGGCCATACGAGCGCCAGGCGGATAGGCATGGCTAAAGGTAATCTTATCGAAGTGCTGACACCAATTCTTCCATGTACAGGAAAGGCAGTCATCTGCACCTTCATAGGCAACCCAGTTCAGACGCTCCCTACCGAGGGCATAAGGGCAACAGGCTGTTATTTCTCGCGCCACAGCTGCACGAATCAATGCACCCGGTATAAAGTCCCGAGAAGGAAGAAAGTACCCTCCCGGCTCCTTGCGATCTCCAGCCAACAGCGGTGAGGTCAGGTGGACTATCAATTGGTGTTGCACGCATTCGCCACCTCCTCCACCGCGATCACTTCCATCCATCCACTTCCGCGGCTTTTCCCAAATCCCATGGCATATTCAAAGGAAAAACCTGCGCGAATGGCCTCGATGATGGCACTGTAATGGTCCAACGGGACATGGCCCGCAATCTGTCCTTGATAGAGGTTTCCTCTGTATCCAGCCATTTCGGCGGAATACAGGGAATGCTCCTGTGCCACATGGCGGTATCGGTCCATCGCAATTCCATATCGGATCATCGGCGGTAACGTCTGTCCGGGATGAACCGGGCGCGCATCATCAAAACTCAGCACGCCGCGTTGGTTGCCTTCCCGGCCAAAAATTAAACAAAGAAGACACCGGCAGTCCACTTCCGGTTGATGACTGCACTCCCCGAGCACGCCACCTTCCAGCAAAGCCCGCACGGCGGCTTTTAGGCGGCCTTTAATCGTAGAGCCAGGAATGACGGGAAGATCTGATTTGCCGTCCAAATCCTTATCACGATAGAAACTCTTGTTGACAAACCCTTGATGACCTGTGCCTGTACCGATATGAAGAGGGGTTATCTGCTGGATCGTATATGTAAGCCGAAGGAAACGCATCTTCATTGTCTGTCACCGCCCTCCTCACCAACGTAGTTCCATAGTTCCACCACATCGACCCAGGGACATACATAGCATTCTCCCTGTCTGATGTACATGGATGGTTGGGCAGCTTCGCCTACCCCTTTCCCAACCAGAGTGCTCCATACGTGATCGATGACCTGCCGATTTTGTTCATCGGCACGGGCATACTGATACTTGAAAAAAAGCTGCCCATATCTGAGCGGTTCCACGATGGCTGTTTCCCTCAAGCGGTAAAACCATCCCCTCCCCGGGGATGCTGGATTTGTCTGTAGTTCTTTCACTGCCTGCAAGAAGCGCTCCAGTTCTGAAAAGGTAAAGGGACGCCTGGACAATTTGCTGCCGTCTTCTTTCTCCAACGTGTGTTTTCGGTATGATTTAATATCGTCTTCAAAAGTCGCATAAGCGGACATTGCAGCAACATCGACTGTTCCTTCGGCGTCTTTGCCGGAATGGGAGATGTCCTCCCGGGCTCTTTCTTTTGCCGTTTTCAACAATGTGGTGGAGAGTTCAAAAAGGTAGCGAACGGGGGTCTTATGGTGCGCCAAAATAACACCTATAGACATGGTCGGTCCCAGGGCGCCGCTAGAGTGGTTTGCGAACAAACGATTAAAATATCTTCCCAAGTCCAGGGACAGTTTCAGCGCTGTCTGGGCCGGCGCAATGAGAAATATATCATCGCCGCCTAAGGCAATAATTTCGACCGCCTTGTCTTCCAGCAAGGCATGATTTTTGTCCAATGCCGTAAAGGTAGCAGTAAAAGCAGCGCCTTCACTGAATTGGCTCAGATAACGCAAATGTGAAAGCCGATTGCAGCTGCCAAAGAGCGGCCCGAAGTTGTTGCCGTCGCCATAGATGACGGCAATATCGTTGTTTTGGTCGGCAATATCCCCCAAGTCATTGGCGCTGTTTATCTGGACATCATGAGCACCCACCGTGGTTCTACCCAGGGATCGGTATTTGCGGTATTCTCCATAGGCCTCACTGAAAGAAAACCGCCCGAACTTTCGTCCGACGAGCTGTTTTCGATAGCAGGATGAACAAAGTGCTCGCTCTTCATCTGCAAATGCCCAATTGTGGCGAGCGGGACGGATGGCGCAAGAATGACAAAGGGAAGCGGCATTCCCTATTTTGTCTTGAATGCCCTCCTCCGTTTCCCATTGACGTTCAAAGGGGGCACTAAAATTGATATCTCCCTGGTGACGATGAATGGCCGGGATCATGGCACCCCTTCGCTGAACCATTTCATTCTCCAGGGATATGTTGAGCAACTTATAATCGGTCAACGCGGTGACGCCAACGGTTTGAAACACACCGACGGCCCTGGCCGTCAAGCAGACTTCCCCATGTACCTGTTCAATAAACCGAGCGACTGTCGGCCCTTTTCCTGCCGGGACAATCGCCATGATGTTGCCGCCCCCGGTATAGACGATACCCTCAGGGGTTATGCCCGGGTGGCTGACAAAAAAGTGTTCATATCGGCGCCGGTTGATATCGTCTAGCAAGATACTGGCGCCGCGAATCTCGCTAATGCGATTGCTTTCCAAATAATATTCTTTGATTTTTACGGCGCCGCCCTTTACCACATCAACCTGCGGGAGATCTGACAAATCATCTTCTGATGTACTGCCGTAACCGGCAACCATCCCGGCTGCTTTCCAGGCTTGAAGGATCCTGGGAGCTATATCCTCTGGTTCACTCAGAAAAGGCCTTACGCTGCCGAAGGTTGCAAGATCCTGTTCGGATAGGAAGTAATGGCTCCCCGCAAGGAGTGCCCTCCGCCGCCACTTCGGCCATTCATGGTCTTCGTCCAAAAAGGGAGACGCCAGCGCGAAGAAGACCCCAGTGCGGATCATTTGTCTGTCGGCCAATCGCCAACAGATTGGCCCATCTCCCTCTATCGATTGCCGATTTTTTTTCAAGCCCTTTTCTCTGTTGACATCCCAAAAGGGCAACTCGGGCCAGAGGGCAGCCAAAAGGATCCCATCATGACCAGGTTTGTCCAGACCATTGTCGACAAGCCATACAGACCGGGCAGCATAATCCCGCAGGCTCAAAAATCGCCAGAGCAGTTGTTCCGGAGAGGATCGTTCAGTAAGGACTTTTTCGGCGACCTGTAACCCGGCTTTCACAATTTGTGCCGCTTTTTCACGGGATAAGTGAAAGGCTGTTGACGTAACCGGATCACGCCAGCAAATCTTTTCGGAACATCCTGTTCTTTGACCACTTTCCAGCGGACTTGCAGATAACGGGCTGGTCACGTAGTTTACCCAATCGATACTTTTCAAGTGCTCACCCTCTTGAAATGTTCTGTTCGGTAATCCACTTGTCGGGACTCATCCAGGATGCTTTTAGTTCTACCCAAACTTTTTCTAACTTCTTGCGCCCCTGTTGAAAATTTACATATCGTTCCCCGAAGCCATGATGATGCAGATCGTTTCGGTACAGGCGGATCATTCTCCATGCCTCTGCCAACCACTTCTGATTAGCTGTCAAAGGAATAACCGTTGAACCCTTTATGTACGCATCTTCCAGCAGCGCGAGTCGGCCTTCAATGTATTCTCTGCTAAAACGACGATCATGGCTTGCTGCTTTTAGATACTCTGAAACTAACCCTTGTGTATTTTTATTTCGATGCCAATAGACCACCGTAATAATCCACTCTCGCATCAGTCCTGCAGCGTGGTTAACATGGTCGTTCTCTAGATAGGCGTCAATGAGTGAAACTTGTCTACGAATCTCTGCTTCGTCTAGTGCCAGTCGTTTTTTGATTTGGGCCTTCTCAATCGAAAGTTCCTCTGTAGTAAGGGGCAGTTTTCGTTCCGCGAAATGGCGGTGTACCTCTCCGAATAGCTCTTCCGGCAAAGGCAAGCGCGCGTGAAGGTGCTCAGGTAGCGGTTTCTCAAGCAATTCAGCCAATTCAGCCGCTTCGATTCCGAATTCTACTGGTAGGGCTCGCATGTAAGCGTCACTTACTCGGTTCAGGGTATGTCGTAACTTCACCACAGCCTCATAGTCCGAGGCGTTTGTAGGATTTATCTTATCATCGGCATTTGCTCCCGAATTTCCAGAAAAAGGAGCAAGAAGCAGGGATAATTCCTTTGCCTCCCCAGTATCAAGGAAAATACGAGTCGCATAGGTCCAACGAACCATCTCTAACAAAAGGGAGATATCTACGATGAATGCATCATTGCTGTTTGGTTGTTCTTCCATTCCGTAATACGCCGCTTGCACAGTAACACCACGCAATGCTTGCAGATAAAAAACTGCAGTGAAAAAGAGAAACGCCACGGAACGAAAGGCATGGGTCACATCCAACGTCAACTGACAGTTTGCAGGCACCGTTTGCAGGATGGCTTGCAGGCCCTTCCACAACTCGGCTTCTGATCGTCCCAGCGGGATCTGGACTGGGCGGAGTTTTAGTCCCGGCAAATTCAGTTCTTTTTCAAACCGTGGCAGGGTGATTCGGGCGGCTTCTGGTGTAACCAAAACGATTACTTCTTCCGGGCGTCGCTCATCCGGCAGGAGTTTGAGCAGCGCTGCAGGTGATTGGCAGGCTACTGCGCTTTTGTCTCCCCAATGGTAGGTTTTCGTTTTTGGATTGTTACCTAAAGAGGTCAGCAGTACACGGTTGTCCATCCCTTATACCCCGGTGGCGAATTCACTGGGATGAAAGAATCGGCATCCGTCTTCCATAACGTCTCTGTCAACATCCTCAATTTCGCACCAACGTTGTAAGAGGCGTTCCATCAATGCCCGGTATTTTGAATGGTATTCCCCCTTGTCAGGAAATTGAAATCCATGGGCGTAAAAGCTATGGTTGCGCACGTTCGTCTGACCAGAGAACTTTTGCAGGCGCTCGACGGGCCATGGATCATTTATGATTTGAAGCAGTGCGTAACCGTGACTCAACGCCACGTTGCGCGGCAGTTCGTGCGGGACGACAAGGTTGCTTTGACGCAACAGTTTTTGCATATTCTCTAAAATATCAGTGGGTTCTCCCAGCTTTTGATAGTCAGGGTTCGATGTGTCAAATCCATGCAGCGCCAGCCGTCGCTGGCTTAGTATCTCTGTCATCCGATAGAGGAGCAAGGCCGCCACGTCCAGTCGCTCTTGATTCTCAAGCCGGCACACAGTCCCCCACAGACTAAACACAAGCGCTGAAACAAGAGGCAGATTCTGAAGAATGTCTAAGGTGCCACCCTTGCTCTGACGGTCCATAACAGCAAGTTCCCTCAGTAAGGTCAACTGTCGTTCTAACTTTTCCCGGTATGCCCACAGTCCGTATGCACCTTCACAGCGCTGGTAATTGGTGACACATCGCAGTACCACTTCCATCGCGCTCAGGGCTTCGTTAAAGCGAAAAAGCTCCCATGCACCGTACGCTGCCGCCAAATGCCCCCAAATGCGCAGCCTTCTCGGATCCTCTACCGCATTTTCCATATCTAGAAGAACCGAACCAGCAGCAGCGTAATTCCCTTTCTCCCAGAGCCGCAATGCCGCCCGAATCTCTAAATCTTGATTGACAGAGAGCGGATTTTGAACGCGTAGCAAACGCTCCGTCCCGGCCACTGGCTTGCGAACCTGCCAATCCAACTGACTGCTCACGTAAAAAATGTCGGGATTGCTTAGTACCGCACCGAGCGTCGCGCCAGCGGACATCACTTTTGTTCCCCCGGTTATATCCACTGCAACTCGATGACCAGGCCGAACGTAATAGCGGACTTTTTCGTAAACCCCCGTCATGTCTTCTTTTTCAACCACTACGATATCATACCGCACCAGTGACAGCCCTGTATAAGTTTGTATATCCTCCAGCAAGGCTTTGCTCTCAGGTGTGCAGATAAAGACCGTATGGGTCGGTTTTAACGTCAGAAGGGTCAGCACAATTGGTTCTAACGAAGTGCCAACAGTGGAAATCAATAGGTCATACTGGCATTCCGTTTTTTCGCGTAAATAAAAGAGGCGAGCCACGTGGGGAAAGAGATGCTGGCGGTATTTTTGCTCACGTTCCTCAGGTGTGATGACTTCGTTACGCCAAGCGCTCCACAGATCAGCTACTTTCTTCTCCAATTCACTGATCTCGAATGCGATGTCTTCGTTTTGTAATGGCAATGCTATTGTATCAATGAGCCTTCCGTTCTCTTTGGGCCTTTCGTGGTACAATTTCCTTTCCTCCCTAAACAATATTTTATTCAGAGAAAAACGTCGACCAATGTCGAAATAGCCGTAAAAAACTATAGACCGCCTGAGTGACGGTTTATTCTTGCAGTCAAGTCACGTCATTATGTCGTATACTTCCATCTTTAGACATTCCCATTATCTTTTCTCTATTATTTTCCTTTTTCCTTCCCTGGGGCGAATAGATTTTTCTTTCTGTAATGCAAATGATATCCATCACTCGGAAAGACTGGCGTTACTTTAAGGGATATCTTTCTTTGTCTATAGCAGAGCTGTAACCGGAAGGATACCTTAAAGAAGTTTAAGCTTCTAACGGGGAAACATGAATTCTGTTACAAGACTACCTGACCGACGATGCCTCTGGGTTGTTTCAATTCCCTTCGGGAATTAACCTTTTCCTGTTAAGAAGCGGAGGATGAGTTCAAAGACGAAGAGGATGAAGAGTTTCAATTCCCTACGGGAATTATCGTCTTGTGAGACAGCTGCCTCGGCCCCAACGGTGAATGTCGCCCCAAGATGTTTCAATTCCCTACGGAAATCGTCTTCTGAGACGCCATCCTGGAAAGCCTACGCAACGAAGTCAAAATGTCTCAATTCCCCGCGGGAATTATCGTCTTCTGAGACATCCCGGGAGAGAACGACAAGCTCCTTTACATTTTCCTACCTCCCTATAGAAGCACAACGGGCACAGGCCGGCCAATCGCCCAATTCCTGAATGGTTGGGGCATTCAACTTCTGCACCAAAAACGGCCATTTATAAACCCTCGTCTGATTATGGACGAGGGTTTGGACTCTTTAGGAAGATGTTACCCTTTCTTCCAACCATAGAAACCGAACTAATGTTCTTGCAAAAACCTTTCGTTCCCTACGGGAATTAACCTTTCCTGTTACTAGAAAAAGAGCTGGTCGGTTGCTCAATCCCGGCTACGTTTCAATTCCCTACGGGAATTACCGTCTCTGTTACAGATGCAATGAAAACAATTGAAGTTCTAGGATATATATTTCAATTCCCTACGGGAATTACCGTCTCCTGTTACGGAAGGCAATCTGATCGCCGATCATTACACTAACGAATTTCAATTCCCTACGGGAATTACCGTTTCCTGTTACGCCGAGTACAAGCTATCCCTGACATCGACAGACATATTTCAATTCCCTACGGGAATTACCGTCTCCTGTTACTGGGAGACAGAAACGAGGTGGATAAGCCGATCATCATATTTAAATTCCCTACGGGAATTAAGGTTTCCTGTTACCAAAGATCTGGACTTCATGTGGCCATCCAATCAGTTGACGATATTTCAATTCCCTACGGGAATTATCGTCTCCTATTACACTGTACATCCCCGACAAGTCCCGTGTTGGCTATGAGTTTTAATTCCCTACGGGAATTATCGTATCCTGTTACCTCGCCCCCTTCCAGCAGTTATGCTACAAGCCTTGCAGACACCTTTTGCGAGTGACTCCAAAAATACCTCCAATTTTAGACACCCTTTCCCTCTCCAAACCACTCTAATCCCTGATCTGATCGAATCGAGTGACCCCGGCTTTTCTGTCACTCGCGCGGTAAAATCCAAAAAACCATCCCACTGATCAACACGACATCACTACAAAACTACCACGCCAACCCCTTCCAGTCCATCCCCAATTACAACACAATATCCCCGATCCCGAGCAGTTCCAACTTCCGCCCCAACCGCTCCACATCGTTCTCACAGGCGAGGCACTGGCGATAAAAGATCACGCTGTCTTCATCGCGGTGGATGCGCCGGAGCAGTTTGTGCCGCAGTTCCACGTAATCCTCCATCGTCAGCATCACCTCGAACACGCTCTCCTGCACATGGGTCCCGTAGTCTTTTAGTGTTTTGAACACCTTCATGCGCCGCTTGTCATCGGCGATGTCATAGGTCACGACATAATGCTCCACCTGAGATCACTCCACCTGAAATCACCTGGCCCGAAAGGCTTCATACTGCGGCCATTCCCCTTGCATCACCTTCCCCAGATAGCGCGCCTGGATCTCCATGAGCCGCAGGTAGTTGGCACGATACCCAAAACGGGATGGACCGCCTCCTCGCGGATGCGCGTCTGGTAGGCGCCAAAAAAGCGTTTGCGGCCCCCGTCCTTCAATTGAATGCCGTCAAACACCGGTTCGAAATCGCTCTCTTTGATGATGCCCCGATTGACGACATTCAGCACAACCGAGTCCGCGACGATGGCCCGAAACTCCTCCATCAGGTCCAAGGCCAGGGCGGGACGGCCGTTGCGTTCACAATGGTACAGGCCCAGATAGGGATCCAAACCTGCCCGGATGATCACGTTGATGCAGTCTTTGGTCAGCAGCGAATAGGCGTAGCTCAACAGGGCGTTGACGGGATCGCGGGGCGGCCGGCGGTTGCGCGATGAGAAATCAAAGCCCTCCCCTTGCCGCAACAGCTTGGCAAAGCCGGAGAAATACAAGCGCCCAGCCAGTCCCTCCAGGCCGCGCAGGCTCTCCTTTTCTTCCGCCTCTTTGGCGGCGGCGGCCAGCCCTTCCAACCGCTCCACCACCGATTGGATTAGGTCAATTTTTCTCTCCCGGTTTCCTCGCTGCAAAAAAGTCCGCTGGTTGAGGATTTTTCCGCGCACGATCTCCCGCGCCACCGCCAGCGACTGGCTTTCCAATTCAACAAAGCGAAACTGGGCGCGACGTAAGGGCACGTTTTTGTTCCAATTCGGCTGCAACCAACTGCGCACCCGGCCATGCTCCATCAGGTAAAGCGGAATCCCCAGATCGCTCAGCGCCGACAGCGCCGCGCTGGAAAGCGACGCCGCCTGCCCGATCACCACTTGATCGACGGCCGAAAGGGGCACATCCTTGATCATCTGGCCGTCGGCCTCGATAATCAGCCGCCCCTGCCGCTTTCGCAAGGCGGCTCCCGGTATATCCAGATAGAGCGTCCGGCCCAGATTGCTGCCCGGCGTCGGCCGCCGGGGCGCCGCTTGCGCGCCGGTCAAAAAGGCGCTCTCCTCCGGCATGCAGCGCTCGGCCAGGGCGCAACCCTTGCATTTGGCTTCCGGCACCGAGGACAAGGGTGGCGGCTCTCCCGCCTCGCGGATCGCCCGAGCCGCCGCCAAAGCCTGCAGGGCCGTCTCCCGCAGCGACTCATCGAAAAGCACCTGTCGCCGTTCGGCCGATGCCACGTAATAGACATACCCGTAGCCTACTTCCTGACCGGTGGCTTCCTCCAACAGCAGCCCTTGCAGGCACACCTGCACGTCATCGTTGAGGCGGTGGTCGGCGCTCCCTTTTTAAACTCGACGGGATACATCTCCCCATCGGTCCTTCTAGCACATCCAGGACGCCGCGCAGCCCCAACGATTCGGAAGACAAAAAGACCTGCCGCGTCTGCACCCGCCCGTCGACGCTGCGGGTCCGGCGCTCGTTGCGGCGCTCATCCTGAAAGCGGCCTTCGAGCATGTGATGGTTAGTCTCCTCCGCCCCTTCCACCGCGCGGTAGTAAAAGTTTCGCGGACAAAACAACACTTCCGCCACGGCGGAAACGGGGAGGTATTCGCGATTATCGGTATCCAATGGAAATGGCCTCTTTCATTTATACTCAGTGAAATATGTAGATGTAAAAATCCCTGTTATCAGTTTGCCATTTCCCTTGGTTTGGAATACATCGACTCGCCGGGTTGACACCCGGAGCAAAACCCTTGGATGATTCTTTTTTACGACCGATGAATGTTGACATCATCAGGGCCTCTTTTCACAGGCCGCACATTCCCAAGGGGAATTGAATCATCGTTATCAGCGGGAGAAACAGGCTTTACCGGGAGGCACTCACCGGCCGATCAGTCCGTCTTGCACGTTCGTGATTGGCCACGACAATCCGCGTCTCCCCCATGCCCATGGTACTCTTATAGCCAACGCCGCTGTATTCGGCAAAGCGCGCCAGCGCATTGAAGAGGATGGGACTGACTGGATTCGTCGTGGCGAACTCAAAGACCACATCGCCGACAAAACCAATGATCTTGTAACGGTCAAACTGGTAGAGTTCCGTGCGGATATTGTGCTTGCGGATGCGGATCGCCGCGAATTCATCCGCCAAGGTTTCCGGAAAGGGCACTGGGCTGTATTGGTTCCAGCGGCGAAGGAGGCTGCCGAAAACCAGTTCCGGAATGGGCAATACCATCTGGGTACCCCGCTGTCGAAAACTGGTCGGCGTAAGAAAGCGAAAATGAATCGGGTTCCGACACTCCGATTCCGTGTACAACTCCTCATAGGTTTTTTTCATCACCCGGATGTTGCGGATGACAAGGGGTGCGTTTCCAATCCGGACCGCCTTCCCCTCCCATTCAGCCGCCGCCCGGTCGATTGCCTCGCTCAATCGCTGATCCAGCGAGCCGATGGTGAACCGCCATCGGCAGCCTTCGTTTTGTCCAGTTCCCTCTTTTGGGGAGGACGACGGATTATCGGGAGGAGTAAACATGGGCGTCCGCTGTGCCAGGCTTCGCAGCGTAGAGATGGCAAACGGTTTTCCCTCTTGATCGTGGATCGCCGTTGCTAAGTCAGGGTCGGCGCTTTTGAGCAGATCAAAAAACATGCCGTGAAGTTTTTCTCCGCCTTCTTCCTGGAACGTTGTTTGTGTTGTCTGTTGCGGCGCTTCCAGTTCAAAAATCGCGTTGAGAAGCAAATTTGTCATCTCCTTTCTTATCAAACCGTTCGGTGGTTTTGCTGCACGGTTTCTGTCAATTGTCTATGACGGTTCGGAGATTAGATCTTACTCGGTTTGAGCATCCCCTTTATATCATCTTCCTGGCTCCGTTCCAAGCGTTCAAATCGACGACTCATTTCTTGCTTGAGTGAATTTATTTCACCGCGTATTTCGCTTTCAAGACGATGCTGCCCATCTTTTAAATCCCGTAGTTTCTGAAGCACGAGGTTTTGAAACTCGTTGTCGTTCACGTAAAGACCCCCCCTTAAGGCATTTAAACTGTTCGGCTGTTTCTAGTATATGATGTTTAGTTAACTCGAACTTACCCTTACACTGAGCCTGTTAAACATAGCATGTACCCGCAGGAATTATTGTTTCCTGTCTCCGTTATGCACACCTGACGGCTCCCGTCCATCCTTATTCATTTCGATTCCCTGGGGGAATTATTGTCTTCTGAGACCCGACCTGGCCAAATCAAGGAACTGATCCCTGCATTTTAATTCCCTGCGGGAATTATCGTCTTCTGAGACGAGACAGACGCCCACTTGACCAGGATGAATCAGGCGGTATTTCAATTCCCTACGGGAATTATCATCTTCTGAGACCTTGGAAAAGACCTACGGCATCACTGGCGAGAAAAAAATCGTATTTCAATTCCCTACGGGAATTATCGTCTTCTGAGACGCAAAGGTCTTCGACTTCAAGGATTACGATCTCAAATTTCAATTCCCTACGGGAATTATCGTCTTCTGAGACCTGCAACGGGAGTATCCGCAATAGCGTACCTACGTCAGATTTCAATTCCCTACGGGAATTATCGGTCTTCTGAGACGCCCTACAACATCTTCCAAGCCGTTCGCGTCATCTAATTTCAATTCCCTACGGGAATTATCGTCTTCTTAGACAAGACCCATAGAACTCCGTGCATTTTCAAAGGTTGATCTATTTCAATTCCCTACGGAAATTATCGTCTTCTGAGACGACGTAGACCTGGTTCAGTACTGTGACGTTGGAGGCCAATTTCAATTCCCTACGGGAATTATCGTCTTCTGAGACAAAGTAGGCGCCTATGTTCATCACGAAATGATTTCATTTCAAACCCATATGAGCCCCCGCACACACCCATCCATGAAAATAAATCTCGATATCGGTACTGCTTCTAATTCAAGCAGTATTATGTCTTTTTTGTCGAATATCTCCTTCAACCGCAGCGTTGTAGGACGAGTGGATTGTGCACCTTGAGTGCGTGTTTCAAACTGCACCACAACCCCTGTTTTGGACAACCCCTTTGTGCCTCGGAACCTGTTTTCGATGAGCACGTAAGCCAATTTACCCCGCATTATAGCGGTATTTTAGGGTGTTGTAGCACTGCGGTTACTTTCTTTGAAGGGAGAACTCCCCGATGATCCCTGCTGTTTATCCAGTTATGTGCGGCTTGGATATTCATCGTGCCGCCATCTCCGCCTCCCTGGTGATCGCTCGTGATCAGGAGGAACCTACTGTCATTTCCCGTGACTTTTCGGCCCTAACACCCGGTCTGTTTCAACTCCGCGATTGGCTGCTTGAACATCATTGCCCCGTAGTAGCCATGGAAAGTACCAGCATCTACTGGAAGGCTCCTTATTCTATTTTTTCTGAAGCTGACATCATCCCGTTTGTGCTCAATCCCTTCCACGTAAAAGCGCTTCCTGGCAAAAAATCGGATCAAACGGATGCGCAACGAATTGCCCACTTGGCGATGCACCAGTTGGTTCTCCCCAGCTATGTCCCTCCGGCGGTTATTCAAGACTTGCGCTCATTAACGCGCACCCGTTGGGGGCTCGTGAATGATTTACGCAAAGTCAAGAATACCATCACCCGGATTCTTGACGAGTGTAATATCAAATTCAGCACCGTCGCCTCCGATCTATTCGGGGCTTCCGGTCGGGCCATCCTGGATCTGATTGTTTACAATTCACAGTTCGATCCGCTGTTGCTGGCCCAGTGCGCCAAGGGAAAGCTACGGAAAAAGCTCGATCAACTCGTCGCTGCTTTAACCGGTTATGTGTCTGATACCAAGCGCTACATACTGGATCTTCATCTTCAATCTTTAACGCGCATTGAGCAGGCTCTCAAAAATCTCGAAGAGACGATGAATTTTTACATTCGAACCCATGGTCTCCAATCCTGGCTCGACATTCTTTGTTCCATCCCCGGCGTCAAACGGTTGAGCGCCATCACGATCTTAGCCGAGATCGGCGTTGATTTAAGCGCTTTTCCCACTGCTTCCCACTTTGCTTCCTGGGCCGGTCTTTGTCCTGGAAACAACGTCAGTGCAGGCAAGTCCAAATCGGCTGCTATCCGAAAGGCAAACAAATACCTCAAAACTGCTCTCGTTCAGGTTAGTTGGGCTTCTGTCCGCAAGAAAAAGTCTCCCATGGCTCATCGTTTTCTACACTTGCGGCGACGGCGTGGCACGAACCGGGCATTGATTGCCACCGCTCACAAAATCCTGCGCATTATTTATTCCCTCTTCACTCGCAAAGAGTGGTTTAACCCTGATAAACTTCTGGGCTCTTCACAAACACTGGATTCAATTAGTCCTACGATTGCTTCTGAAACAATTCCTGATTCCAGTGAACTTTCTCCGTCGTTGGTTGCTTTTGATTGAAGACGGAGATGAAGTCTTCTCAGAGCATTCAGAAATTCTCTCACCAACCTCTGATTCTACCGATCAAATATCTTTAAGCACCGTTCCTACGACGACTCCCTACGCGATTTCCAAAGTCTCTGAAGCAACCATTTCATCAGATCTAGAAGATAAATCGAAGGTAAAAACCAAACGCCGCTCCCCAAAGACTTCATCCGAGGAGAAACCCCAATCGGATATTGTTGGTCAAAAAGAAGAGCGTCCTCTTTGCGACGCAGAAGCACCACCTTCTCGCCGCCGAGGACGCCCACCCAAACAACGAACCAAAACGTAATCCCGCACTCCGCCATCGCCTGGTTTCCAAGGTGGCCGCAAGTCACACGTTGTGGCCGCCTTAGTTAAGTGCGCACATTTTTGGTCCGTCACTTAATTTTTTCGTCCTCGATTGTTGTTTTCCTACTTCATAGTAAGAGATTTTTGTTGGTGATACATTGTGGCATGGATTTTTATTTTCAAGCCAATTCCCTACGGGAATTACCGTCTCCTGTTACGTTTTGAGATTAATCAAGAATATATTGATGAAATATTTCAATTCCCTACGGGAATTATCGTCTCCTGTTACTTACATTGATGAAAGAGATGGAGGATGCTGGACAATTTCAATTCCCTACGGGAATTACCGTCTCCTGTTACTCTCGGCTACATGATCGGGCAACAGCGCGATGTCGCATTTCAATTCCCTGCGGGAATTAACGTCTCCTGTTACAAGCAGAAGGAGCAGACTCAGGCAGCGGTGTATTAAATTTCAATTCCCTGCGGGAATTACCGTCTCCTGTTACGAAAAAGACGATGGCGCTCAGCCGGTTGGTATGTCATCCATTTCAATTCCCTGCGGGAATTACCGTCTCCTGTTTCGGGTGGGACCCGGAACGCTACATCGGCCACGTCGGATTTCAATTCCCTGCGGGAATTACCGTCTCCTGTTACCAAAAAACGCCGATTATTCAGAGTTACAACACGTCAACATTTCAATTCCCTACGGGAATTACCGTCTCCTGTAACTAGCGATCCGCGCAAGGCCGGGATCATCCTGGGGAGATTTCAATTCCCTACGGGAATTACCGTCTCCTGTAACCGCACCCCCTCCCAGCCCTTATCCCACAAGCCCTCCCGCCACCTTTTGCGAGCGACTCCAAAAGCGCCCCCAATCTCAATACCCTCCCCCCTTTCAATCCCTCTCCAACCCCTGATTTCATCAGATCGAGCCACCCCCGGCTTTTCTGCCGACCTGCGTCGCTCGCCGGGAAAACCCAAAACACCACCAGCTAGCGCTCAACCTCAGCCCCATTATAAAACTACCACGCCAACTCCTTCCAGTCCATCCCCAATTACAACACAATATCCCCGATCCCGACCAGTTCCACCTTCCGACCCAACCGCTCCACATCGTTCTCACAGGCGCGGCACTGGTGGTAAAAGTTCACGCTGTCTTCATCGCGGTGGATGCGCCGAAGCAGTTTGTGCCGCAGTACCACGTAATCCTCCGTCGTCAGCACCACCTCGAACACGCTCTCCTGCACATGGGTCCCGTAATCCTTCAACGTTTTAAACACCTTTGATCGCCGCTTGTCATCGGCGACGTCGTAGGTCACCACGTAATGCTCCACTTGCGATCACTTCGCATTCCTGGGCCTTGCCCATCATCCGACAAACTCCTCCCAGTTCACCTGGCCCGAAAGGCTTCATACTGCGACCATTCCCCTTGCATCACCTTCCCCAGATAGCGCGCCTGGATCTCCATCCAACCGCAGGTAGTTGGCCCGATACCCGAAAACGGGATGGACAGCCTCCTCGCGGATGCGCGTCTGATAGGCGCCAAAAAAGCGTTTGCGGCCCCCGTCCTTCAATTGAATGCCGTCAAACACCGGTTCGAAATCGCTCTCTTTGATGATGCCCCGATTGACGACATTCAGCACGACCGAGTCGGCGACGATGGCCCGAAACTCCTCCATCATGTCCAAGGCCAGGGCGGACCGGCCGTAGCGCTCACAATGGTACATGCCCAGATAGGGGTCCAAACCCGCCCGGATGATCGCGTTGATGCAGTCTTTGGTCAGCAGCGAATAGGCGTAGCTCAACAGGGCGTTGACGGGATCGCGGGGCGGCCGGCGGTTGCGCGATGCGAAATCAAAGCCCTCCCCTGGCCGCAACAGCTTGGCAAAGCCGGAGAAATACAACCGCCCGGCCAATCCCTCCAGCCCGCGCAGGCTCTCTTTGTCTTCGGCCTCTTTGGCAGCGGCGGCCAGCCCTTCCAACCGCTCCACCACCGATTGGATCCGGTCAATTTTTCTCTCGCGGTTTCCCCGTTGCAAAAAAGTCCGCTGGTTGAGGATTTTTCCGCGCACGATCTCCCGCGCCACCGCCAGCGCCTGGGTTTCCGATTCGGCAAAGCGAAGCTGGGCGCGGCGAAAGGGCACGTTTTTTTCACAATTCGGCTGCAACCAACTGCGCACCCGGCCATGCTCCATTAGATAAAGCGGAATCCCCAGATCGCTCAACGCCGACAGCGCCGCGCTGGAAAGCGACGCCGCCTGTCCGATCACCACATGATTGACCGCCGAAAGGGGCACATCCTTGATCATCTGGCCGTCGGCGCTTCCAGTTCAAAAATCGGTTGAGAAGCAAATTTGTCATCTTCTTTTTTTATCAATATACTCAACGGCAAAGACTTTTAAGTCTCAATTCCCTGTGGGAATTATCTTCTTCTGAGACCTTCGTCGCCGAGCTGTTCAACAAAATCTTTGTCGCCACGTTTCAATTCCCTAAGGGAATTATCGTCATCTGATACTTCTGCAATGCTTGGCAGATTACATCAATGGTGAAATGTTTCTATTCCCTACGGGAATTATCGTCTTTTGATACGCAGAAGTTCGTTCACGTGGTGAACAATAAGTTCCGGTTTCAATTCCCTGCGGGAATTATCGTCTCCTGTTACGGTGGCCGGGGATTCCGCCGGCGTTTTGGGTGTCGCCATTTCAATTCCCTACAGGAATTACCGTCCTGTTACGATGGGCAAGGTGGCTGGGTGGATGCCGAGGGGGTGGATTTCAATTCCCTACGGGAATTACAGTCTCCTGTTACGCCATCATTCGATCCTTAGGAGCGTGATAACGTGAATTTCAATTCCCTACGGGAATTACAGTCTCCTGTTACGCACCGTCACCGTTAACAGCAGAAACCAAACTTTTGCATTTCAATTCCCTACGGGAATTACAGTCTCCTGTTACCGCACCCCCTCCCAGCCCTTACCCCACAAGCCCTCCCGCCACCTTTTGCGAGCGATTCCAATAACACCCCCAATTTCAACACCCTCCCCCCTCTCAATCCCTCCCCAACCCCCGATTCCATTGGATCGAGCCACCCCCAGCTTTTCTGCCGACCTGCGTCGCTCGCGCAGGAAAACACAAACCATAGCCCGCTCACGATCAACCTTAGTCCCAATATAAAACTACCACGCCAACCCCTTCCAGTCCATCCCCAATTACAACACAATATCCCCGATCCCGACCAGTTCCACCTTCCGCCCCAACCGCTCTACATCGTTCTCACAGGCGCGGCACTGGCGGTAAAAGATCACGCTGTCTTCATCGCGGTGGATGCGCCGGAGCAGTTTGTGCCGCAGTGCCACGTAATCCTCCGTCGTCAGCACCACCTCAAACACGCTCTCCTGCACATGGGTCCCATAGTCTTTCAGTGTTTTGAACACCTTCATGCGCCGCTTATCGTCGGCGATGTCATAGGTCACGACGTAATGCTCCACCTGCAACCACTCCGGCCAAAAATCGCGTTACCCCGGCTCACCTAGCCCGAAAGGCGTCATACTGCGGCCATTCCCCTTGCATCACCTTCCCCAGATAGCGCGCCTGGATCTCCATGAGCCGCAGGTAGTTGGCCCGATACCCGAAAACGGGATGGACCGCTTCCTCGCGGATGCGCGTCTGGTAGGCGCCAAAAAAGCGTTTGCGGCCCCCGTCCTTCAATTGAATGCCGTCAAACACCGGTTCGAAATCGCTCTCTTTGATGATGCCCCGATTGACGACATTCAGCACAACCGAGTCCGCGACGATGGCCCGAAACTCCTCCATCAGGTCCAAGGCCAGGGCGGGACGGCCGTTGCGTTCACAATGGTACAGGCCCAGATAGGGATCCAAACCTGCCCGGATGATCACGTTGATGCAGTCTTTGGTCAGCAGCGAATAGGCGTAGCTCAACAGGGCGTTGACGGGATCGCGGGGCGGACGGCGGTTGCGCGATGCGAAATCAAAACCCTCCCCCGGCCGCAACAGCTTGGCAAAGCCGGAGAAATACAAGCGCCCGGCCAGTCCCTCCAGACCGCGCAGGCTCTCCTTGTTTTCAGCCTCTTTCGCGGCGGCGGCCAATCCCTCCAACCGCTCCACCGCCGATAGGATCCGGTCGATTTTTCTCTCCCGGTTTCCCCGTTGCAAAAAAGTGCGCTGGTTGAGGATTTTTCCGCGCACGATCTCCCGCGCCACCGCCAGCGACTGGCTTTCCGATTCAACAAAGCGAAACTGGGCGCGACGCAAGGGCACGTTTTTGTTCCAATTCGGCTGCAACCAACTGCGCACCCGGCCATGCTCCATCAGGTAAAGCGGAATCCCCAGATCGCTCAACGCCGACAGCGCCGCGCTGGAAAGCGACGCCGCCTGCCCGATCACCACTTGATCGACCGCCGAAAGGGGCACATCCTTGATCATCTGGCCGTCGGCCTCGATGATCAGCCGCCCCTGCCGCTTTCGCAAGGCGGCTCCCGGTATATCCAGATAGAGCGTCCGGCCGAGATTGCTGCCCGGCGTTGGCCGCCGGGGCGCCGCTTGCGCGCCGGTCAAAAAGGCGCTTTCCTCCGGCATACAGCGCTCGGCCAGGGCGCAACCTTTGCATTTGACTTCCGGCACAGAAGACAAGGGCGGCGGCTCTCCCGCTTCGCGAATCGCCCGGGCCGCCGCCAACGCCTGCAGGGCCGTCTCCCGCAGCGACTCATCGAAAAACACCTGTCGCCGTTCGGCCGATGCCACGTAATAGACATACCCGTACCCTACTTCCCGACTGGTGGCTTCCTCCAAGAGCAGCCCTTGCACATCCAGGACGCCGCGCAACCTCAGCGATTCGGAAGAAAAAAAGACCTGCCGCGTCTGCACCCGACCGTCGTCGCTGCGGGTCCGGCGCTCGTTGCGGCGCTCATCCTGAAAGCGGCCTTCGAGCATGTGATGGTTTGTCTCCTCCGCCCCTTCCACCGCGCGGTAGTAAAAGTTTCGCGGACAAAACAACACCTCCGCCACGGCGGAAACGGGGAGGTATTCGCGATTATCGGTATCCAATGGAAATGGCCTCTTTCATTGATACTAAGGGAAATATGTAGATGTAAAAATTCCTGCCCTGTTATCAGTTTGCCATTTCCCTTGGTTTTGAATACATGGACTTGCCGGGGTTGATTCACTCGAAGTGAAACCTTTAGATGATTTTTTTCACGCCCGACGACCGATGAATGTTGACATCACTAGAGCCTTTGTTCACGGGTTACACATTCCCGAGGGGAATTGAATCATCGTTATCAGCGTGAGAAAAACAGGCTTTACCGGAAGGCGCTCACCGGCCGTTCAGTCCGTCTTGAACGTTCCTGATTGGACACGACAATCCGCGTCTCCCCCATGCCCATGGTGCTCTTATAGCCCACGCCGCTGTATTCGGCAAAGCGCGCCAGCGCATTGAAAAGGATGGGACTGACGGGATTCGACGTGGCGAACTCAAAAACCACATCGCCAACAAAACCGATGATCTTGTAACGGTCAAACTGGTAGAGATCGGTGCGGATATTGTGCTTGCGGATACGGATCGCCGTGAATTCATCCGCCAGGGTTTCTGGAAAGGGCAATGGGCTGTATTGGTTCCAGCGGCGAAGGAGGCTGCCAAAAACCAATTCAGGAATGGGCAATACCACCTGGGTACCCCGCTGTCGAAAACTGGTCGGCGTAAGAAAGCGAAAATGAATCGGGTTCCGACACTCCGATTCCGTGTACAACTCCTCATAGGTTTTTTTCATGACCCGGATGTTGCGGATGACAAGGGGTGCGTTTCCAATCCGGACCGCCTTCCCCTCCCATTCAGCCGCCGCCCGGTCGATCACCTCGCTCAATCGCTGATCCAGCGAGCGGATGGTGAACCGCCATCGGCGGCCTTCGTTTTGTCCAGTCCCCTCTTTTGGGGAGGACAAGGGATTATCGGGAGGCGTGAACATGGGCGTCCGCTGTGCTAAGCTTCGTAGAGTGGAAATAGCAAACGGTTTTCCCTCTTGATCGTGGATCGCCGTCGCCAAGGCGGGGTCGGTGCTTTTAAGTAGATCAAAAAACATGCCGTGAAGTTTTTCTCCGCCTTCTTCGCGGATTGTTGTTTGTGTTGTCTGTTGCGGCGCTTCCAGTTCGAGAATCGCGTTGAGAAGCAATTTGTCATCTCCTTTTTCATCAATATATCTCGACCCTTAAGATTCTTAAGTCTCAATTCCCTACGGGAATTATCGTCTTCTGATACCCAGGCCCTCCATGAGCGACAGGAGCTAATGTTTAAACTTTTCAATTCCCTACGGGAATTATCGTCTTCTGATACACGAAACCCAAGAGGAGTGGGAGGCGCATCAGACATTTCAATTCCCTACGGGAATTATCGTCTTCTGATACGAAAAAGCCAATCTCAGCCAGCGCGAAAATGACATATTTCAATTCCCTACGGGAATTACCGTCTTCTGATACTTTCCCTGTGGGAACAGGCCGGCGCAATGCTTGGTGATTTCAATTCCCTACGGGAATTACCGTCTTCTGATACAAGTCAAAGCCGGTGAAGAACGGTACGAACGCTATGTATCATTTCAATTCCCTACGGGAATTACCGTCTTCTGATACAAAAGTGGAAAACTTAGTGGTGGGATTAAATTGAGAAGATTTCAATTCCCTACGGGAATTACCGTCTTCTGATACGAGATGGAACTGCCCACAGACCATGTCCACATCGACATATTTCAATTCCCTACGGGAATTACCGTCTTCTGATACCGAAGTCGACATCCCGCGCTTTCTGCGACTGGTCTTCGAATTTCAATTCCCACGGGAATTACCGTCTTCTGATACAGCAAACCTTGATCGATACCATTGCTGGCGAGTGCATTTCAATTCCCTACGGGAATTACCGTCTTCTGATACAGTTCATGTTCATCATGCCCGTCACCACCGTCGAACCATTTCAATTCCCTACGGGAATTACCGTCTTCTGATACCAGAGCGTCTACCTGAAGCACACCAACTACATCTATTTTACATTTCAATTCCCTACGGGAATTACCGTCTTCTGATACCGCAATGGACAAGAACGGCGTTGAGGTGCACGAAGGATTTCAATTCCCTACGGGAATTACCGTCTTCTGATACCGGCTTCTGGCTTGCGGCCGATGATGCTATGTTGGATGGATTTCAATTCCCTACGGGAATTACCGTCTTCTGATACGGAAGACTACTTCAACCAGGCGATCAACGCCGGCGTATTTCAATTCCCTACGGGAATTACCGTCTTCTGATACCCGGCGTGAAGGCGCTGGCCCCAAACACAAACCCGAAGCATTTCAATTCCCTACGGGAATTACCGTCTTCTGATACCAGGCGGAGATGGATGACCTGCGGCGGGAGAATGAATTTCAATTCCCTACGGGAATTACCGTCTTCTGATACGGCGGCGCTTATCGGGCTGGATGCGGCGATCGCCAAAGCATTTCAATTCCCTACGGGAATTACCGTCTTCTGATACCGCGCGCCTTTCTAGCCCTTATCCCATAAGCCTTCCCGACCTCTTTCGCGAGCGAGTCCAATTTATGCCCACAACTCATTGACCTTTCACCGCCTTTACCCCCGCAAACCCTTGATTTCATTGGATCGAGCGATACCAGGGTTTTCTACCGACCTGTGTCGCTCGCGAAAAGATCTCCGATCAGCCCCTATTAGGAAGACCTTGCCGCCGTAGCATTCCCGCTAAACATGCTCCCCTATCGATGTGACCGATTCACTCAAATTTATAGCGGTCATCCACCTGGGCCATTGCAGTGATATACAAACACACGAAAGAGAGACCCCCGACCAGCTTTTCATCTCTTCTACAGAATCTTCCACAATTCCTGCTTACACCTAAGCATAACCGTAATGCCAGAGCCAACGATAGAAAAACAGGCTAAGGAGCCATTTGTCCCCATAGCCTGTTTTTTTCAAAAAGTTCGGATTTAGGAGCGTAAGCTCTCCAGCCTACCCCCGCAGCCCCGCCTTCTGCTCCATAATCGCCCGCACCTTTAGCGGAAGACCAAAGAGGTTGATGAAGCCTTCGGCGTCTTTCTGGTTGTAGACTTCGTCGCGGCCGAAGGTGGAGAATTCCTCGTTGTAGAGGGAGTAGGGCGACTTGGCGCCGGCGGGGGTGGCGCTGCCCTTGTAGAGCTTCATGCGCACGGTGCCGGTGACGGTTTCCTGAGTCACGTTGACGAAGGCGTCGAGGGCTTCTCTGAGGGGGTGGTACCAGACGCCGTCATAGACGAGTTCGGCGTAGCGAAGGGCGACCTGCTCTTTGTAGTGCATGGTGGCCCGGTCGAGGCAGAGGTATTCCAGTTCGCGGTGGGCGGCGTAGAGGACGGTGCCGGCCGGGGTTTCGTAGACGCCGCGGGACTTCATGCCGACGAGGCGGTTTTCCACCATGTCGCAGATGCCCACGCCATGGGCGGCGGCGATGGCGTTCAGCTTTTCGATCATCTCGACGGTGCCGAGGGCCTCGCCATTCAGTTTGACGGGGATGCCCTTTTCAAACTCCAGTTCCACGTACTCCGGCTTGTCCGGCGCTTGTTCGGGCGCGGTGCAGATCATGAAGAGGTCGTTCTGGGGCTCGTTCCAGGGATCTTCAAGGTCAGCCCCTTCGTGGCTCAAGTGCCAGAGGTTGCGGTCCATCGAGTAGGGGCGGTCTTTTTTGACGGGCACGGGGATGTTGCGGGCGTTGGCGTAGTCGATGGCGTCTTCGCGGGAGCGGATTTCCCATTCGCGCCAGGGGGCGACTGTCTTGAGGTCGGGAACTATTGTTTCCTGTTACATAACCCTCTAATATGCATACCTAGCAGACTGCATTTTTTAACTCTCTAGGGGATTAACGCTTCCCGTTAATTAACCGTGAAAAGCGCCAACCTCTACTCCGTCACATTTCAATTCCCTTTGGGAATTACCGTCTCTAGTTACCATTGTTTGCCCGGGTTGCGGCGAGGACTTCGGCCCGGGACAGTTTCAATTCCCTACGGGAATTATCGTCTCCTGTTACTCGACCCCGGTACTCCTTAGAAAGACTACACGCCGTTTCAATTCCCTACGGGAATTAGGGTCTCTTGTTACCTTATAAACTTTGTTATTCGGTGAATTATCGGATGGAATTTCAATTCCCTACGGGAATTAACGTTTCTTGTAACCGGCTGGCATCAACCCGATGCTCCTGATGCTGTTGGGATTTCAATTCCCTACGGGAATTAACGTTTCTTGTAACGTTCCAGGAGCAGATTAACGGCGGCTTGGCTGAGTGCTGATTTCAATTCCCTACGGGAATTAACGTTTCTTGTAACAACGAGCGAGTACGCCCGGGCACAGTTGAAAGGCACGATATTTCAATTCCCTACGGGAATTAACGTTTCTTGTAACCGCACTCCCTCCCAGTCCTTATCCCACAAGCCCTCCCGCCCCATTTTGCGAGCGACTCCAAGAACGCCCCTAATCTCAACACCCTCCCCCCTCTCAAAACCTCTCCAACCCCCGATTTCATCGGTTCGAGCCACCCCCGGCTTTTCTGCCGACCTGCGTCGCTCGCACGGGAAAACCCAAAAACCCGCCCGCTCGCGATCAACCTTAGTCCCATTATAAAACTACCACGCCAACCCCTTCCAGTCCATCCCCATTTACAACACAATGTCCCCGATCCCGACCAGTTCCACCCTCCGCCCCAACCGCTCCACATCGTTCTCACAGGCGCGGCACTGGCGGTAAAAGATCACGCTGTCTTCATCGCGGTGGATGCGCCGGAGCAGTTTGTGCCGCAGTGCCACGTAATCCTCCGTGGTCAGCACCACCTCGAACACGCTCTCCTGCACATGGGTCCCGTAATCCTTCAACGTTTTAAACACCTTTGATCGCCGCTTGTCATCGGCGATGTCGTAGGTCACCACGTAATGCTCCACCTGCGATCCCTTCGCCTTCCTAAGCCTTGCCCATCGTCCGGCAACTCGTCCCCGTTCACCTGGCCCGAAAGGCGTCATACTGCGGCCATTCCCCTTGCATCACCTTGCCCAAATAACGAGCCTGGATCTCCATCAACCGCAGGTAGTTGGCCCGATACCCGAAAACCGGATGGACCGCCTCCTCGCGGATGCGCGTCTGGTAGGCGCCAAAAAAGCGTTTGCGGCCCCCTTCTTTCAATTGGATGCCGTCAAAGACCGGTTCGAAATCGCTCTCTTTGATGATACCCCGATTGACGACATTCAGCACGACTGAGTCGGCGACGATGGCCCGAAACTCCTCCATCAGGTCCAAGGCCAGGGCGGGCCGGCCGTAGCGCTCACAATGGTACAGGCCCAGATAGGGATCCAAACCCGCCCGGATGATCGCGTTGATGCAGTCTTTGGTCAGCAGCGAATAGGCGTAGCTCAACAAGGCATTGATCGGATCGCGGGGCGGACGACGGTTGCGTGATGCGAAATCAAAACCCTCCCCCGGCCGCAACAGCTTGGCAAAGCCGGAGAAATACAAGCGCCCGGCCAATCCCTCCAGGCCGCGCAGGCTCTCTTTGTCTTCGGCCTCTTTCGCGGCGGCGGCCAGCCCTTCCAACCGCTCCACCACCGATTGGATCAGGTCGATTTTTCTCTCTCGGTTTCCCCGTTGCAAAAAAGTCCGTTGGTTGAGGATTTTTCCGCGCACGATCTCCCGCGCCACCGCCAGCGACTGGCTTTCCGATTCGACAAAGCGAAACTGGGCGCGGCGCAAGGGCACGTTTTTGTTCCAATTCGGCTGCAGCCAACTGCGCACCCGGCCATGCTCCATCAGGTAAAGCGGAATCCCCAGATCGCTCAACACCGACAGCGCCGCGCTGGAAAGCGACGCCGCCTGCCCGATCACCACTTGATCGACCGCCGAAAGGGGCACATCCTTGATCATCTGGCCGTCGGCCTCGATGATCAGCCGCCCCTGCCGCTTTCGCAAGGCGGCTCCTGGTATATCCAGATAGAGCGTCCGGCCCAGATTGCTGCCCGGCGTTGGCCGCCGGGGCGCCGCTTGCGCGCCGGTCAAAAAGGCGCTTTCCTCCGGCATGCAGCGCTCGGCCAGGGCGCAACCCTTGCATTTGGCTTCCGGCACGGAGGACAAGGGCGGCGGCTCTCCCGCTTCGCGGATCGCCCGGGCCGCCGCCAACGCCTGCAGGGCCGTCTCCCGCAGCGACTCATCGAAAAGCACCTGTCGCCGTTCGGCCGATGCCACGTAATAGACATACCCGTAGGCCACTTCCCGACCGGTTGTTTCCTCTAACAAAAGCCCTTGCAGGCACACCTGCACATCATCGTGGAGGCGATGGTCGGCGCTTCCTTTTTTAAACTCGACGGGATACATCTCCCCATCGGTCGCTTCCAACACTTCCAGGACGCCGCGCAGCCCCAGCGAATCGGAGGACAAAAAGACCTGCCGCGTCTGCACCCGCCCGTCGTCGCTGCGGGTCCGGCGCTCGTTGCGACGCTCGTCCTGAAAGCGGCCTTCGAGCATATGATGGTTGGTCTCTTCCGCCCCTTCCACCGCGCGGTAGTAAAAGTTTCGCGGACAAAACAACACTTCCGCCACGGCGGAAACAGGGAGGTATTCGCGCGTCTCGGTATCCAATGGAAATGGCCTCTTTCATTGATACTCAGGGAGATATGTAGACGTAAACATCCCTGTTATCAGTTTGCCATTTCCCTTGGTTGGGAATACATGGACTTGCGGGGGTTGATACACCTAAAAGAAACCCTTGGATGATTCTCTTGTACGACCGATAAATATTGACATCAGCAGGGCCTCTGTTCACAGGTTTCTTATTCCCGAGGGGAATTGAATCATCGTCATCGGCGTGAGAAACAGGCTTTACCGGAAGGCGCTCACCGGCCGATCGGCCCGTTTTGAACGTTCCTGATTGGCCACGACAATCCGCGTCTCCCCCATGCCCATGGTGCTCTTATACCCCACGCCGCTGTATTCGGCAAAGCGCGCCAGCGCATTGAAGAGGATGGGGCTGACGGGATTCGTCGTGGCGAACTCAAAGACTACATCGCCGACAAAACCGATGATCTTGTACCGGTCAAACTGGTAGAGATCGGTGCGGATATTGTGCTTGCGGATGCGGATCCCCGCGAATTCATCCGCCAGGGTTTCCGGAAAGGGCAGCGGGCTGTATTGGTTCCAACGGCGAAGGAGGCTACCGAAGACCAGTTCAGGTATGGGCAATACCACTTGCGTGCCCCGCTGTCGAAAACTGGTCGGCGTGAGAAAGCGAAAATGAATCGGGTTCCGACACTCCGCTTCCGTGTACAACTCCTCGTAGGTTTTTTTCGTTACCCGGATGTTGCGGATGACAAGGGGCACGTTCCCAACTCGGACCGCCTTCCCCTCCCATTCAGCCGCCGCCCGGTCGATCACCTCGCTCAATCGTTGATCCAATGAGCGGATGGTGAACCGCCATCGGCGGCCTTCGTTTTGCCCGGTTCCCTCTTTGGGGGAGGACAAGGAATCATCGGAAGGCGTCAACATGGATGACCGCTGCGCCAGGCTTCGCAGCGTGGAGATGGCAAACGGTTTTCCCTCTTGATAATGGATCGCCGTCGCCAAATCAGGATCGGCGCTTTTGAGCAGATCAAAAAACATGCCGTGAAGTTTTTCTCCGCCTTCTTCTTGGATTGTTGTCTGTTGTGGCGCTTCCAGTTCGAAAATAGATTTGATAAGCAATTTTTCATCTCCTTTTTTCCATATACCTCGACTCTTAAGATTCTTAAGTCTCATTCTCAATAGTTATAGTCTTCTGAGATATTTCTAGGAGCTCTATTGGGAACGGATGGGAAGTTTCAATTCCCTGTGGGAATTACGATGGACACGTTCCTACGGGAATTATGACTTCTAGTACTTTGGGACCCCGACGGCGATCCCGTAACCATCTCTGCATTTCAATTCCCTAGGGGAATTATCGTCTTCTGAGACGGAAGTGTGGAGCCTGAAGAATGTCGACCTGTTCCTATTTCAATTCCCTACGGGAATTAACGTCTTCTGAGACAATAAAAGAGCATATTGCGCCTATATCCTGCGTATGCATTTCAATTCCCTACGGGAATTATCGTCTTCTGAGACGCACTCACGGCCGCGCCGTAGACTTCCTGATGGAGTTATTTCAATTCCCTACGGGAATTATCGTCTTCTGAGACCCGTTATTTTCCCACCGAAAAAGAAGCACTCAAATTATTTCAATTCCCTACGGGAATTATCGTCTTCTGAGACCTATATGACAGAAGAAGAACGCAAGACAGTAGTTTATTTCAATTCCCTACGGGAATTATCGTCTTCTGAGACATCCATGCGAAGAGTGCGGATCCAAGCTGCAAATATTTCAATTCCCTCTGAGACTTTAACTCGACAACGTTTGAGGAGTACCTAACCAATGCCATTTCAATTCCCTACGGGAATTATCGTCTTCTGAGACTCGTGGACATGATTCTTCTCCAGAAGAAATTCTTGAAATTTCAATTCCCTACGGGAATTATCGTCTTCTGAGACTGCGCGCCTTTCTAGCCCTTATCCCACAAGCCTTCCGGAGTTCTTTCGCGAGCGAGTCCAATTTTAGCCCGTAAGCCGTTATCTTTTCGCCACCTTAACCCCCACAAACCCCTGATTTTATTGGATCGAGCGACACCGGGGATTTCTACCGACCTACGTCGCTCGCGAGAAGATCTGCGACCATCCTCTATTAGTAAGACCTCGCCGGAGTAGTGTTCCCGCTTATGCTTCCCTGTTGTTTGACCGATTCACTCAAATTTACAACCGTTCTCTATTGCCGGGCCGTGGCAGTGATATGCAAACGATGAAAGGAAAGCCGACTAAGCTTTTTTATCCCTTCTACAAAATCTTCCACAATTCCTGCTTCCGCCTATGCAACCCCATGTGGCGTCTGCACCCGCCCGCCGTCGCTGCGGGTCCGGCGTTCGTTGCGACGCTCATCCTGAAAGCGGCCTTCGAGCATGTGATGGTTGGTATCCTCCGCCCTGCCACCGCGCGGTAGTAAAAGTTCGAGGACAAAACAACACTTCCGCCACGGCGGAGACGGGGAGGTATTCGCACGTATCGGTATCCAACTGAAATGGCCTCTTTCATTGATACTCAAGGAAATATGTAGATGTAAAAATCCCTGTTATCAATTTGCCATTTCCCATGGTTAGGAATACGTGGACGCGCCGGGGTTGCCACCTGGAGCGAAACCCTTGAATGTTCTTTTTTAATAACCGATGAATGTTGACATCATCAAAGCCTCTGATTTACAGGCCACACATTCCCACGGGGAATTGAATTATCGTTATTAGCGTGAGAAACAGGCTTGTTCCAGCGGCGAAGGAGGCTGCCGAAAACCAGTTCTGGAATGGGCAATACCACCTGGGTGCCCCGCTATCGAAAACTGGTCGGTGCGAGAAAGCGAAAATGGATCGGGTTTCGACATTCCGCTTCCGTATACAACTCCTCATAGGCCCTTTTTCATGATTCAGATGTTGCGGATAACAAGGCGCGCGTTACCAATCCGGTCCACCTTCCCCTCCCATTCAGCCGCCGACTGGTCGATCACCTCGCTCAACCGTTGATCCGGTGAGCGGATGGTGAACCGCCATCGGCGGCCTTCGTTTTGTCCAGTTCCCTCTTTTGGGGAAGACGACGGATGATCGGGAGGGATAAACATGGGCGTCTGCCGAGCCAAGCTTCGCAGCGTGGAAATGGCAAACGGTTTTCCTTCTTGATCGTGAATCGCCGTCGCCCAGTCAGCGTCGACGCTTTTGAGCAGATCAAAGAACATACCGTTAAGTTTTTCTCCGCCTTCTTCCCGGATCGTTGTTTGTGTCGTCTGTTGCGGCGCTCCCAGTTCGAAAATGGCGTTGAGAAGCAAATTTGTCATCTCCTTTCTTTATCAAACCGTTCGGTGGTTGTGCTGCACGTTTTCGGTCAATCGTCTATGACGGTTCGGGGATTAGATCTTACACCCTACAAACAGAAACGATGCCTGCTTTTCATTCTCGGCATCGTTTGTGGTATCATAACCATTTGTTTTTTCTTATTATATCGGCTGGTGGAGGACTGCTACCTTCTCCACACTTCACACACGGCGTCGTGAAAGGGAGCGTAATTTTACTTCATGTTCCCCAATAATGGCTGTAATAGACCGTTGGTCTTCCTGCACATCATCTATCTTTCGATTTATCGTTTTGAGCATCCCCTTTATATCATCTTCCTGGCTCCGTTCCAGGCGATCAAATCGACGACTCATTTCTTGCTTGAGTGAATTTATTTCACCGCGTATTTCGCTTTCAAGACGCTGCTGCCCATCTTTTAAATCCCGTAGCTCTTGAAGCACGAGGTTTTGAAACTCGTTATCGTTCACGGAAAGCCTCTCTTAAGGCGTTTAGACTGTTCGGCTGTTTCAAGTATATCATGTTTAGTTAAATCGAACTTACCCTTACACTGAGCCTGTTAAACATAGCATGTACCCGTAGGAATTATTGTTTCCTGTCTCCGTTATGCACACCTGATGGATCCCGTCCGTCCTTTTCATTTCGATTCCCTGCGGGAATTATGTCTTCTGAGGCCGGACATATCCTCGCCCAGTGGGTGCAGCTGGTCAGATTTCAATTCCCTAGGGGAATTATCGTCTTCTGAGACCCGAGGCCTGCCCACCCGATTATGATTTGTATACCATATTTCAATTCCCTACGGGAATTTTCGTCTTCTGAGACTGCGCCCCGGAATCTCCGACCTGATCCAGAAACTCCAATTTCAATTCCCTACGGGAATTATCGTCTTCTGAGACCGGGATTTTTAATCTTCATCAATTTCATGTTGAGCATTTCAATTCCCTACGGGAATTATCGTCTTCTGAGACATTCGCTCTTGATACCGACACGCCTACTATTGACGGATTTCAATTCCCTACGGGAATTATCGTCTTCTGAGACGCTGAACTGCAACAGACCGCCAACACCTTGGCGAACAATTTCAATTCCCTACGGGAATTATCGTCTTCTGAGACGCGACAAGGCCCACATCGCCGTCGTGGCGCCGGCGACATTTCAATTCCCTACGGGAATTATCGTCTTCTGAGACGGACTATTCTGTTATCTACGCAGAAGGCGCAAAACCATTTCAATTCCCTACGGGAATTATCGTCTTCTGAGACTTGGGATGAGCGAGTCTCGCCGGATGGTGATGAGTGGGTTGTATTTCAATTCCCTACGGGAATTATCGTCTTCTGAGACCGCGCGCCCTTCTAGCCCTTATCCCACAAGCCTTCCGGGCCTCTTTCGCGAGCGAGTCCAATTTAAGCCCACTACTCATTGACCTTTCACCGCCTTAACCCCCGCAAACCCTTGATTTCATTGGATCGAGCGACACCAGGGTTTTCTACCGACCTGCGTCGCTCGCGAGAAGATCTCCGATCAGCGGCTATTAGGAAGACCTTGCCGCCGTAGCATTCCCGCTAAACATGCTCCCCTATCAATGTGACCGATTCACTCAAAATTACAGCGGTCATCCACCTGAGCTATCACAGTGACATGCAAACGCGACCAAAGAGGGAACCCCGACCAGCTTTTTATCTCTTCTACAGAATCTTCCACGATTCCTGCTTTCGCCTACGCAACGCCGTAATGCCTGAGCCGACGATAGAAAAACAGGCTACGGAGTCATTTGTCCCCATAGCCTGTTTTTTTGAAAAGCTTTCCAATTTACCGAGCTTATCCCGTTGTTAATTTGACTTGAACGGAAGCTCTCCAGCCTACCCCCGCAGTCCCGCCTTCTGCTCCATGATCGCCCGCACCTTCAGCGGTAGGCCGAAGAGGTTGATGAAGCCTTCGGCGTCTTTCTGGTTGTAGACTTCGTCGCGGCCGAAGGTGGAGAATTCCTCGTTGTAGAGGGAGTAGGGCGACTTGGCGCCGGCGGGGGTGGCGCTACCCTTGTAGAGCTTCATGCGCACGGTGCCGGTGACGGTTTCCTGGGTCACGTTGACGAAGGCGTCGAGGGCTTCTCTGAGGGGGTGGTACCAGACGCCGTCATAGACGAGTTCGGCGTAGCGGAGGGCGACCTGCTCCTTGTAGTGCATGGTGGCCCGGTCGAGGCAGAGGTACTCCAGTTCGCGGTGGGCGGCGTAGAGGACGGTGCCGGCCGGGGTTTCATAGACGCCGCGGGACTTCATGCCGACGAGGCGGTTCTCCACCATGTCGCAGATGCCCACGCCATGGGCGGCGGCGATGGCGTTCAGTTTTTCGATCATCTCGACGGGGCCGAGGGCCTCGCCGTTCAGTTTGACAGGGATGCCCTTTTCAAACTCCAGTTCCACGTACTCCGGCTTGTCCGGCGCTTGTTCGGGCGCGGTGCAGATCATAAACAGGTCGTTCTGGGGTTCGTTCCAGGGATCTTCCAGGTCGGCCCCTTCGTGGCTCAGGTGCCAGAGGTTGCGGTCCATCGAGTAGGGGCGGTCTTTTTTGACGGGCACGGGGATGTTGCGGGCGTTGGCGTAGTCGATGGCGTCTTCGCGGGAGCGGATGTCCCATTCGCGCCAGGGGGCGACGATCTTGAGGTCGGGGGCCAGGGCTTTGACGGTCAGTTCAAAGCGGACCTGGTCGTTGCCTTTGCCGGTGGCGCCGTGGGCGATAGCTTCGGCCCCTTCGGCGCGGGCGATCTCGACGAGGCGCTTGGCGATGAGGGGACGGGCGAAGGAGGTGCCCAGGAGGTATTTGCCCTCATAGACGGCGCCGGCTTTCAGGGTCGGCCAGATGAAGCCGGTGACGAACTCTTCTTTCACGTCTTCGATGTAGAGCTTGGTGGCGCCCGTTTTGATCGCCTTTTCGTTCAGGGGGGCCAGTTCTTCCCCTTGCCCTAGGTCGGCGGCCATGGCGATGACTTCTTAGCCGTAGTTCTCTTTCAGCCAGGGGATGATGATCGATGTATCAAGGCCGCCCGAGCCAGGACGATTTTTTTGGACATGGTTCGATCTCCTCTCACGGTATCCGCGTCAGTTTTATTGGGTGTTCTCGACTCATTGGTCTTGAATTTTACTGTCTTTATCGGTTTATTTAGTGGCTTATTTAGGGGTTTCTTTTCAGGTCGCAGACGCGCGCCCCTCTCCCCTACATCACCGATGCCATGATCGCCTTCTGGGCGTGCAGCGGTTTTCGGCCTCGTCAAAGATAGACTGGGGTCCTTCGATGACCTCGTCGGTGATCTCTTCGCCCCGGTGGGCCGGCAGGCAGTGCAGGACGATGGCTTTGGGATGAGCCACTTTCATGATTGTACCATCAATCATAAAACCTTGGAAGGCTTGGGCGCGCTTCTGGGCCTCGCCCTCCTGGCCCATGGAGGCCCACACGTCGGTGTAGAGCACGTCGAATGGACATTGCCGTAGGCCACTTCCCGTCCAGTTGCTTCCTCAACAGCATTCCTCGCAGGCACACCTGCACATCACCGTTTAGGTGGTGCTCGGCGCGGGATCTGCGCTTTTTAGCATGTCTAAAAACATGCCGCGCAGTTTTTCTCCGCCCTGTTCCGGGACAATCACACGTTCCGGCGCTTCGAGTACGAAAGTGGCGTGAGAAGCAAGTTTTCATCTCCTTTTTGTTCCCTACGGGAATTATCCTCTTCTGCACCATAGGGCCGAAAGCCTAGAGCAGGAATTAGCCAAAGCCCGGTTTCAATTCCCTGGGGAATTATCCTTTTCTGTAACGGCACGACCTTCTAGCCCTCATCCCACAAGCCTTCCCGCCCTCTTTTGCGAGCGAGTCCGTTTTATTTGCAATTCCTGCCTTCGTCGCTCCAAACGGAATCATGATCCCATTCCGGAAAAGACAGGTCCGAGAACTCTTCGTCTCTGGCCTGTTTAGTCTTGATTCCGTGGATTTGTAATAGGTTCAACCGCTCTTGACCGTTTCACCGCGAGATCCTACCCCTGTAGCCTCACCTTCTGCTCCATAATCGCCCGAAACTTTTAACCCTTTCTTGAGATTGAAATTAATCTAATTAATATTTCCAGTGGCTTATCATACAACAACGTTGCGATTTCTTGGTAAATTTTTTCATCAATCTGATTAGTTACTTCAACTTTTCCATGCGCAATGCCATTTCTTATTTCTGAAAGTCTAAGCTTTCTTGTCCCAATTCTTAGTTTTTTTATATCTACACAAATTTTCTTAAAATCTTTTAAAACAGGTGAAATAAAGCAGCAAAACAGCTTAATTAAATCACTGGATTCAATTGCCTCTTGGGCATCTATGGTTCCAAAGTGTTGAATTGTTCCTAATGTCGGGTATGTATTATTTTTCATCTGTAATGCTTCATGTTCTTTTTTATACGTTTCGTTTTTTACATCAAATCTTCTTATTGAATAAAAATCTCTACATCCTTTAAACGGCATAAATACATGATAGCTAAACTCTCTCTCTAAACTTCTTAACAATGGTAAAAGCGCTATATCAAATCCGATGCTTAAATCCAACATTTTTACCGATGATTGTATGTCTTTTTGTGTTTCATAAGAGAGAGTGTTCCATATTCGATTGACACTATTTAAAAACTTATAACTTGTAAAAGGAACATTCGATATAATTGAAAAGCAAGAGACCCTTTCAATTATATCATTAACCCTTCTATTCACATCAATCTCTTCATCTACAAAGTCAACGAATTCTTTATTCTGAATACCAAAAACTTGTCTTTTTAATTCCAACAGACACTCTTCAAGCTTTCTCTTATCTTGTTTAAGTATAATTTTTTCGTCTTTTATGCCCTTTAATTCAAAATACAGTCTTTGAATTTTATCATCATCAAAAGAAATAAGCGATCCCTTTATTTCTTTTATAATCTCAGCAACAAATGGCTTTTCACATCGAACGCCAAAAGCAATTATCATATTTTCATAAATATCAAGTAAATCAGTCTTTACCTTTAACCTCTGCTCTTCTTTCCCCAGAGTTTTAGCGGCGAGTAAACCCAACAACGCCCATCTAAACATTATTGGATCAGTTTTTGCGTTATACGCAAACCACTGCCACCCCATTGTTTTGTAAGCTTCAGCAACAACACCTTTCATTTCCGTACCAAGATTGTAATATATCTCTATTAAATCTTCCACTAACCATATATACTGAATATCTTGTGAATGTTCAGGAATCTCTTTCAAAACTCTTAATTCACATTTTCCTATTACATAAAAGTCTATATTGTGGTGCGCACCATCATAATAACAGTCGTCAAAAAAATTATCACATCTAATTAGCTCAGCAACCTGTTCGTCCCACCACCCCTTTTTTTCGTCCCTACAAAATTGAAGGTAAAAAGCTGAAAATCTAAAGTATGGAGAACCGTAAGAATGACTAGAACCAATAGAAATGTCACTTCTTGCAAAACCTATCAACTCATTTAAAGGTGCTTTTGTAGCGAGCCACTTAAAATAATTTAACATTTCACTGCATTTTTCAAAAGGATTTACAAGTTCGTGTGTTGATTCTTCTTTTAAATTAGAATCTAACGTTTTAAATATAACTTTGTCAGCAAAAGCCATTAAATCAACACCTGCACAAAAATTTTAATTACTAAAGATCTGGGTAAGGAATTATATTTTCTGAAATCGGAGAAAGATCACCATGCAGACATCAATATTAAAAATTCAATTCCCACACGAAAATTTTCGTCTTCTAAGACTCAGCCACGTCCTTGTCCATTACTGCTACACCAGGTTTAAATTCCCCACGGGAATTATGATCCTCTAGGACTGATTGTACTTCGTGCAGAAAGGGGGAATTATAAACCGTTTCAATTCCTACGGGAATTATCCTCTTCTGAGACGGTTCGTGATGGCGGCAACATCTCAGGATTTTCCATGGGATTCAATTTCCCTACGGAATTATTCCCTTCTGCAACATAGGTAGAAACAGGTATTTAAAGTATCGTAACGCAAGGTTTCAATTCCCTGCGGGAATTATCGTCTTCTGATACGTTTCAGACGAAGGCGGACCCGAAGGTGATCGAACTATTGTTTCAATTCCCTACGGGAATTATCGTCTTCTGATACCAACATCAAAGCCGTCGAACAGATAACCGGCGTCAAGGGTATTTCAATTCCCTACGGGAATTATCGTCTTCTGATACCAGAACAATGGAAAATTTTCCAGACCATCATGGGCAGATTTCAATTCCCTACGGGAATAATCGTCTTCTGATACGAATGACCGCAAAATTTCATGGGATGGTGAAGAAACACAATTATTTCAATTCCCTACGGGAATTATCGTCTTCTGATACCAAGGCGGATCAGACGGTGGCCATCGTGAACTCCTTATTTCAATTCCCTACGGGAATTATCGTCTTCTGATAACATCCTGCTGGCAACCTACGGAAACTGGTAACTCATTTCAATTCCCTACGGGAATTATCGTCTTCTGATACGATAAGTCGCGCGAGCAGGTCCACTCTCCACTGCGTTTATTTCAATTCCCTACGGGAATTATCGTCTTCTGATACACTGACCCGCCCCGTCTCTGCGCAGGGTTATTTCAACCATTTCAATTCCCTACGGGAATTATCGTCTTCTGATACGCGATGACCGAGAACAATCGTAAATGGTGGGCAGAATAATTTCAATTCCCTACGGGAATTATCGTCTTCTGATACAGCTACCGGCGGGAGATCGCCAAGCGGCGAATGGCGGCGAATTTCAATTCCCTACGGGAATTATCGTCTTCTGATACATTTTGGCGGCCAACGTAATCACAGCGGCTACTACACATTTCAATTCCCTACGGGAATTATCGTCTTCTGATACCGCGCGCTAATCTAGCCCTTATCCCACGGGTCTTCCCGACCTCTTCCGCGAGCGAGTCCAATTCTAGCCCACAATTCATTGTCTTTTCACCGCCTTAACCCCCGCAAACCCCTGATTTCATTGGATCGAGCGACACCAGGGTTTTCTACCGACCATCGTCGCTCGCGAGAAGATCTACGACCAACCTCTAATAGAAAGACCTCGCTAGTATCATTCCCGCTGAACATGCTTCCCTATCGATTTGACCGATTCACTCAAAATTGCAGCCATCATCTATAATCATCCCAGGCCATCGCAGTGATATGCAAACTACGAAAAGTAACCCTGACCAAGCTATTAATCCCTTCTACAGAATCTTCCACAATTCCTGCTTTCGCCTACGCAAAGCCGTATTGCCTAAGCCATCGAAAGAAAAACAGGCTAGGGAGCATTTGTCCCATAGCCTGTTTTTTTGAAAAACATTCGGATTTAGGAGCGCAAGCCTTCCAGCCTACCCCCGCAGCCCCGCCTTCTGCTCCATGATCGCCCGCACCTTCAGCGGTAGGCCGAAGAGGTTGATGAAGCCTTCGGCGTCTTTCTGGTTGTAGACTTCGTCGCGGCCGAAGGTGGAGAATTCCTCGTTGTAGAGGGAGTAGGGCGACTTGGCGCCGGCGGGGGTGGCGCTACCCTTGTAGAGCTTCATGCGCACGGTGCCGGTGACGGTTTCCTGGGTCACGTTGACGAAGGCGTCGAGGGCTTCTCTGAGGGGGTGGTACCAGACGCCGTCATAGACGAGTTCGGCGTAGCGGAGGGCGACCTGCTCCTTGTAGTGCATGGTGGCCCGGTCGAGGCAGAGGTACTCCAGTTCGCGGTGGGCGGCGTAGAGGACGGTGCCGGCCGGGGTTTCATAGACGCCGCGGGACTTCATGCCGACGAGGCGGTTCTCCACCATGTCGCAGATGCCCACGCCATGGGCGGCGGCGATGGCGTTCAGTTTTTCGATCATCTCGACGGGGCCGAGGGCCTCGCCGTTCAGTTTGACAGGGATGCCCTTTTCAAACTCCAGTTCCACGTACTCCGGCTTGTCCGGCGCTTGTTCGGGCGCGGTGCAGATCATAAACAGGTCGTTCTGGGGTTCGTTCCAGGGATCTTCCAGGTCGGCCCCTTCGTGGCTCAGGTGCCAGAGGTTGCGGTCCATCGAGTAGGGGCGGTCTTTTTTGACGGGCACGGGGATGTTGCGGGCGTTGGCGTAGTCGATGGCGTCTTCGCGGGAGCGGATGTCCCATTCGCGCCAGGGGGCGACGATCTTGAGGTCGGGGGCCAGGGCTTTGACGGTCAGTTCAAAGCGGACCTGGTCGTTGCCTTTGCCGGTGGCGCCGTGGGCGATGGCTTCGGCCCCTTCGGCGCGGGCGATCTCGACGAGTCGCTTGGCGATGAGGGGACGGGCGAAGGAGGTGCCCAGGAGGTATTTGCCTTCATAGACGGCGCCGGCTTTCAAAGTCGGCCAGATGAAGCCGGTGACAAACTCTTCCTTCACGTCTTCGATGTAAAGCTTGGTGGCACCCGTTTTGATCGCCTTTTCGTTGAGGGGGGCCAGTTCTTCCCCCTGGCCCAGGTCAGCGGCCATGGCGATGACTTCGTAGCCGTAGTTCTCTTTCAGCCAGGGGATGATGATCGATGTATCAAGGCCGCCCGAGTAGGCCAGGACGATTTTCTTGGACATGGTACGATCTCCTCTCACGGTATCAGCGTCCGTTTTATTCGGTGTTCTCGTCTCATTGGTCTTGCGCTTTACGGGTCTTTATGGATTTCTTTATGGGTTGCTTTTCAGGACGCAGACACGCAATCCTTCTCCCCTACATCACCGACGCCATGATCGCCTTCTGGGCGTGGAGGCGGTTTTCGGCCTCGTCGAAGACGGCCGACTGGGGTCCTTCGATGACCTCGTCGGTGATCTCTTCGCCCCGGTGGGCCGGCAGGCAGTGTAGGACGATGGCTTTGGGGTGGGCCACTTTCATGATTGTACCATCAATCATAAAACCTTGGAAGGCTTGGGCGCGCTTCTGGGCCTCGCCCTCCTGGCCCATGGAGGCCCAGACGTCGGTGTAGAGCACGTCGGCGTCTTTGGACGCTGCCACAGGGTCGCTCATCAGGGTGATCGAGCCGCCGTGGGCTTTGGCGTCTTCGGTGGCGATGCGGACGATTTCCGGATCGGGGCGGTAGGCTTCGGGGGTGCAGATGACCACGTCCATGCCGGCTTTGGCGCCACCGAACATCAGTTCATGGGCCATATTGTTGCCGTCGCCGATGAAGGTCATCTTCAGCCCGTCCGTTTTACCCTTGTATTCAACGACGGTCATCAGGTCGGCCAGCACCTGGCAGGGGTGCAGCAGGTCGGTGAGGCCGTTGATGACGGGGATGTCGGCGTATTGGGCCAGTTCGGTCACATCGCTGTGGGCGAAGGTGCGGATCATGATGCCGTCTACGTAGCGAGAGAGGACGCGGGCCGTGTCTTTGATCGGCTCGCCCCGGCCCAGTTGGATGTCGGCGGAGCTTAAGAACAGGGCGTTGCCGCCGAGCTGGTACATGCCCACCTCAAAGGAGACGCGGGTGCGGGTGGAGCTTTTGGTGAAGATCATGCCCAGCGTCTTGCCGGCCAGGTAATGATGGGGGATGCGGTCCTTTTGCAGGGCCTTCAGTTCCCGGGCCAGGTTGATGAAGTGGAAGATCTCGTCGCGGCTGAAGTCATGGAGGGAGAGAAAGTCCCTGCCCTTCATGGCCGGGTCGAGTTTCGGGAGTTGTGCTGTTGTCATGGTGCTTTTCCTTCTTTCTTGCGAGGTTCCGGAACGCTGCCGGGGCTTATCGGGGATAGGGCTTTTCGGGGATGGGGGCTTTTTTGGGGACGGGCTTTACAAGGATTGCGTCATGTCATACGCGATGGGCCTTAGGGGGATTGGGTCATCTCACACGCGATGGGGCTTAGGGGAATCGCTTCATGTCACACGCATCGCTTTTGGTTTTTGGCAGCGGCGTCTTTCCTTACACCGCCCGCAGGGCATCCACCCGCGCGCTCCACTCGGCCGAGTTGGCCTCCTGGAAAGTGCCCATGGAGAGGAAGTTCGGCGGGTCGCCTTCGCGGATCATGCGGATCGTTTCCAACAGCGCCCAGGCGGTGTCCAGCGAGGTGAGGCAGGGGACGCGGTATTCCGAGGCGGCGCGGCGGATGCGGAAGCCGGTCCGGCCGGCCACTTTGCCTTTGGTGGGGGTGTTGATGATCAACTGGACGGCGCCGTCTTTGATCTGGTCGAGGACGGTCTGCACCGCGTAGGCGCTGGCGTCGATGGCGGTGACGGCCAGGCCGCTCTCGCGCAGGGCTTCGGCCGTCCCTTTCGTGGCGGCGACGCGGAAGCCCAGGTCGGCGAATTCGCGGATGAGGCCGGCGACCTCCTCTTTGTCCCGCTCGGCCACGGAGACGATCAGGTTGCCGCCGGTGGGGATCTTCATGCCGGCCGCCGTCATGGCCTTGTAGAGGGCCGAGGGCAGTTCAAAGTCGACGCCCATGACCTCGCCTGTTGATTTCATCTCCGGCCCTAAGGAGATGTCCACGTCGGTCAGCTTTTCAAAGGAGAAGACGGGCGCTTTGACGATGGTGTAGGCCGTTTCGGGCCAGAGGCCGCCGCCGTAGCCCATCTGGGCCAGGGTTTTGCCGAGCATGACCTCGACGGCCACCTTGATCATGGGGACGCCGGTCACTTTGGAGAGGATCGGCACGGTCCGGGAGGCCCGGGGGTTGACTTCCAGGACGTAGACCTTGCCCTGAATGTCGACGACATACTGGATGTTCAAGAGGCCGACGACGCCGAGGGCTTTGGCGATGCGCAGGGTGTAGTCGACGATGGTGTCCCGCTCTTCCCTTTTCAAGGACTGGGGCGGGTAGACGGCCATGGAGTCGCCCGAGTGGACGCCGGCCCGTTCGATGTGTTCAAAGATGCCGGGGATCAATGTGTCTGTGCCATCGCTGATGGCGTCGACCTCCACCTCGCGGCCCCGGATGTATTTGTCGACCAGGATGGGGTGTTTCGGGCTGATGCGGACGGCCGTTTCCATGTAGGATTCCAGGTCTTTGACGTTTTCCACCACTTCCATGGCCCGGCCGCCGATGACGTAGCTGGGGCGGACGAGGACCGGAAAGCCCAGTTCTTCGGCGATGGCCTTCGCCTCGTCGGCGCTGGTGGCGGAACGGCCTTCCGACTGGGGAATGCCGAGGCGCTTTAAGAGGGCCTCGAATTTTTTGCGGTCTTCGGCGGCGTCGATGCCCTCCAAGGAGGTGCCCAGGATGGGAACGCCGTGCTCTTGCAGGCCCGCCGCCAGGTTGATGGCTGTCTGGCCGCCGAACTGGACGACGACGCCGCGCGGTTTTTCCTTGTCAACGATGTTGAGGACATCCTCCAAGGCCAGGGGCTCGAAGAAGAGCTTGTCGGCCGTGTCAAAGTCGGTGGAGACGGTTTCAGGGTTGTTGTTGATGATGATCGATTCGACGCCGGCGCTGTGGAGCGCCCAGGCGGCGTGGACGGAGCAGTAGTCAAACTCGATGCCCTGGCCGATGCGGATGGGGCCGGAGCCGAGGACGATCACCTTCTCCCCTGTCGTCTCGCGGACCTCGTCCTCTTCCTCGTAGGTCGAGTAGTAGTAGGGCGTCAAGGCCTCAAACTCGGCGGCGCAGGTGTCGACCATCTTGTAGGTGGGCAGGATGCCGGCGGTTTTGCGGGCTTCCCGGACGGTCTGGGTGGAGATGTTGGCGATTTTGGCGATCTGGTAGTCGGAAAAGCCGAGGGTCTTCGCCTCCCGCAGGGTCTCGTCGGCGACGGGCCACTGGGCGAGGCGCGCTTCGAAGTCGACGAGGCTCTTGATCTTCACCAGGAACCAGGGGTCGATCTTGGAGACCTGGTGGATCTCCCTTACCGACCAGTCGCGGCGAAAGGCCTGGGCGACGGCGAAGAGGCGCTCATCGTCGGCGCGCTTCAGTTTGTTTTCCAGGTCGATGTCGGTCCACTCGCCGGCGCCGGGGTAGCGGAGGCCGTAGACGCCCGTTTCGAGGGAGCGGACGGCTTTTTGCAATGCGCCTTCGAAGGTGCGGTCGATGGCCATGACCTCGCCGGTGGCCTTCATCTGGGTCGTCAGGCTGCGGTCGGCGGTGACGAACTTGTCAAAGGGCCAGCGGGGGATCTTGACGACGCAGTAGTCGAGGGTCGGCTCAAAACAGGCCGTCGTCTTGCCGGTGACGGGGTTTTTGATCTCGTCCAGCGTGAGGCCGATGGCGATCTTGGCGGCCATTTTGGCGATGGGGTAGCCGGTGGCCTTGGAGGCCAGCGCCGACGAGCGGCTCACCCGGGGGTTGACTTCGATGACGATATAGTTGTCGCTCTCGGGATGGAGGGCGTACTGGACGTTGCAGCCCCCTTCCACCTTGAGGGCGCGGATGATCTTCAAGGATGCCGAGCGCAGCATCTGGTATTCCTTGTCGGTGAGGGTCTGCGAGGGGGCGACGACGATGGAGTCGCCCGTGTGGATGCCGACAGGGTCGAGGTTTTCCATGTTGCAGATGGTGATGCAGTTGTCGTTGCTGTCGCGCATCACCTCGTACTCGATCTCTTTCCAGCCGGCGACGCTCTGTTCGAGGAGCACCTGGCCGATCATGGATTTTTTCAGGCCCATATCGCAGATGGTGAGCAGTTCCGCCTCGGTGTGGGCGATGCCGCCGCCGGTGCCGCCGAGGGTGTAGGCGGGCCGGATGATTAAGGGGAGGCCGGCCTGGCGGGCGAAGGCCACGGCCTGGTCGAGGTTGGAGACGATCTCGGAAAGGGGGATCGGTTCGCCGATCTCCTGCATCGTCTTTTTGAACAGTTCCCGGTCCTCGGCTTTTTTGATGGCCTGTAAGGATGTGCCGAGGAGGCGGACGTTGTACTTGTCCAGGACGCCGGCCTGGGCCAATGCGACGGCCAGGTTGAGGCCGGTTTGGCCGCCCAACGTGGGCAGCAGGCCGTCGGGCTGTTCCTGTGCGATGATCTTGGTCAGGGAGGGCACGTCAAGCGGTTCGATATAGACATGATCGGCGATGTTGGCGTCGGTCATGATCGTGGCCGGGTTGGAGTTGACCAGGACGACTTCGAGGCCCTCTTCTTTCAGGGCTTTGCAGGCCTGGGTGCCCGCATAGTCGAATTCCGCCGCCTGGCCGATGATGATGGGCCCCGAACCGATGACGAGGACTTTTTTTAACTGCTGGTCTTTCGGCAAAGGGGTGTTCCTCCTTAGGTTGGGGGCTAGGGTTGGGCCGGCGGTTGGGCGTCGCCGGCGGGTGTGCGTTCCGATGTGGCGCGGGGCGGTCGTTTTAGGCGCGCTGCGGTTGCACGGCGGTTTTGCGGCGGTTGTGCGGCGGTTGCGCAACGGTTGCGCGCCGCTTTTCGCTTTAGGCCGACACCTTTTCCACGCGCCGCCGCATGTTGGCGATAAACTCGTCAAAGAGAAAGGCCGAGTCGAGGGGGCCGGGGGCGGCTTCCGGGTGGTACTGGACCGAGTAGACGGGCAGTCTTTCGTGGCGCAGTCCTTCGACGGTATTGTCGTTGCCGTTGCGGTGGCTGACGGCGAAGCCGGCCGGGAGGGTTTTTTCGTCGATGGCGTAGCCGTGGTTTTGCGAGGTGATGAAGACGCGGCCGGTGCGCAGGTCCTTGACAGGGTGGTTGGCGCCCCGGTGGCCGAATTTGAGCTTGTAGGTGTCGGCCCCGGCGGCCAGAGCGAGGAGCTGGTGGCCGAGGCAGATGCCGAAGATGGGCAGCGGTTGGGCGGTCGTTCCCGGACGCAGGAAGTGGCCGATCGTCTCGATGGCCGGGGCGACGTCTTTCGGGTCGCCGGGGCCGTTACTGAGGAAGAGGCCGTCAGGGTTGGCGGCGCGGATCTCTTCTGCTGGTGTGTGGGCTGGGAAGACCATCAGGTGGCAGTCGAGGGCTTTGAGCATGCGCAGGATGTTTTCCTTGATGCCGAAGTCGAGGACGGCCACGCGGCAGCCGTCGCCGGGGATGACGTAGGCCTGGGGCGTGGTGACGGAGTTGACCAGATGGGGGCCGGCCACGGGCAGGTTGCGGACGGCGGTGAGGTATTCGATCCAGCAGGTGTAGCTCTCTTCGTCCATCTCAGCGAAGACGGCTTCCAGGGAGGTGCGGGCGCCGGCGCGCAGGGCGGCGAGGGCTTCACCCTCCCAGGGAGCGGCATCGGCGCTGTTAATGCCGTAGCGGCCGTTAGCGTTGTTAAAGCCTTTCAAGCTGGCAGAACCGTTCGCGCCGTTCAGGGCTTGCCCGTTGCCAACGCCGTTCGCTCCATTGATGATGGCCCCGCGCAGCGTGCCGTGCTCGCGGATGCGCCGGGTCAGGGAGCGTGTATCGATGCCGGCCAAGCCGGGGATGCGATGCTGGGCCAGGTAGTGATCGAGCGTTTTTTCGGAGCGGTAGTTGGAGGGGCGGGCGCAGGCCTCGCGGACGATGTAGCCGCGCACCTGGGGCTTCGCCGATTCGGCGTCGCCGGAGTTGACGCCGTAGTTGCCGATGAGGGGGTAGGTCATGGTGACGATCTGGCCGGCGTAGGAGGGGTCGGTGAGGACCTCCTGGTAGCCGGTCATGCCGGTGTTGAAAACCACCTCGCCGGTGCTGCTCCCCCGGTAGCCGAAGGGGATCCCTTTGAAGAGGGTCCCGTCTTCCAGCAGGAGGTAGGCGGCGGCCGGTTTTACTGCTGTCATTGCGGTTGACCTCCTGTGGCGGCGGGGTTGGCGTCAGGGGCATTGGCGGCGTCGGCCGCGGTGACACTGGCGAGAACTTCCTCCAGCACGGCCACGGCCTCATCGACATCGGCCTTGTCGATGGTCAGCGGCGGCAGGAAGCGCAGCACGTTGACGGCGGTGCAGTTGATGATTAGGCCCTTTTCCAGGCAGGCGGCGACGATGTCGGCGCCGGGGCGGTCGAGTTCGCAGGCGGCCATCAGGCCGAGGCCGCGCACCTCCGTGATAAAGGGGTATTTCTCCTGGAAGCGGCGCAGGTGGCCCATGAAGTAGGCGCTGACCTCGCGGCAGTTGTCCATCAGGCCGTCGTTGAGGAGGACGTCCATGACGGCGACGCCGGCGGCGGCGACGAGGGGGTTGCCGCCGAAGGTGGAGGCGTGATCGCCCGGCTGGAAGGCGTTGGCCACTTCATCGGTGGCGAGGAGCGCGCCCATGGGGGCGCCGCCGGCGAGGGCTTTGGCCAAAGTCATGATGTGGGGCGTTACGCCGTAGTGTTCGTGGGCAAAGAGTTTGCCGGTCCGGCCGAGGCCGCACTGGACCTCGTCAAAGATGATGAGCAGGTTGTTGGCTTCGGCCAGCTTGGCGAGGCCCTGCCAGAAGGAGGGTTCGGCCAGGTTGACGCCGCCTTCGCCCTGAACGGGCTCGACGAGGATGGCGCAGGTGTTCGGGGTAATCGCTTTTTCCAGGGCCTTCAGGTCGCCGAAGGGGACGTAGCGGAAGCCCTGGGGCAGCGGCTCGTAGTCTTTTTGGTATTTCGGCTGCGCCGTGGCGGTGACGGTGGCCAGGGTGCGACCGTGGAAGGATTTTTCCATGGTGATGATTTCATATTTGTCGGGGCCCCAGGTCTTTTTGGCGTATTTGCGGGCCAGTTTGATGGCCCCTTCGTTGGCTTCAGCGCCGGAGTTGCAGAAAAAGACCTTGTCGGCGAAGGAGTTTTCGACGAGCGCCTGGGCGAGCTTGACCTGCGGCTCGATCCAGTAGAGGTTGGACACGTGCAACAGCGTTGCCGCCTGTTGTTGGAGCGCGTCAACGACCTTCGGGTGGCAGTGGCCGAGCGAGTTGACAGCCAAGCCGGCCAGGAAGTCCAGGTACTCCCTGCCGTCAGCGTCCCACACGCGGGCGCCCTGCCCTTTGAGCAGCGAGATGGGCAGCCTGCCGTAGGTGTTCATCACATATTTTTTTCCCAGTTCGACGATCTGGGCGTTGTTCATCGTCCCGGTCACCGCCGTTCCCCCCATTTCTTTTTTCTTACTTGAGCACCATCGTCCCGATCCCCTTGTCGGTGAAGACCTCCAAAAGGAGCGAGTGGGGCAGGCGGCCGTCGATGATGTGGGTCTGGCCGACGCCGCCCTGAAGCGCCTCGACGCAGCAGGTGACTTTGGGGATCATGCCGCCGCTGATGACGCCTTCTTCCACCAGGGCAGGCACGTCGTCGATGCGCAGCGACGAGATGAGGCTGGCCTTGTCTTGGCGGTCGCGCAGGATGCCTTCCACGTCGGTGAGCAGGACCAGTTTGTGGGCTTCCAGCGCCTGGGCCAGTTCGCCGGCGGCGGTGTCGGCGTTGATGTTGTAGGACTCGCCGTTTTCGCCGACGCCGATGGGGGCGATGACGGGGATGTAACCCCGGTCGGCCAGTTCCCGCACGAGGCCCGGTTCGATCTTGACGACGTCGCCCACAAAGCCGATGTCGGTGGGCACCCGAGCGCCGGCTTCGTTTTTGACGAGTTCGAAGCGTTTTTTCGCCTGGATCAGGCCGCCGTCTTTGCCGCAGAGGCCGACGGCCTTGCCGCCGAAGCGCTGGATCAGGGCGACGATCTCTTTGTTGACCTTGCCGGCCAGGACCATCTCGACGACTTCCATGGTGGCTTCGTCGGTGACGCGCAGCCCCTGGATGAAGTGGCTCTTCAGGCCGAGGCGGTCGAGCATGCCGTTGATCTCGGGGCCGCCGCCGTGGACGACGACGGGATGGATGCCGACGAGTTTCATCAGGATGACGTCCATGATGACGGCTTCTTTGAGTTGGTCATTGACCATGGCGGCGCCGCCGTATTTGATGACGACGGTCTTGCCGGAGAATTTCTTGATATAGGGCAGGGCTTCGACGAGGATGCCCGCTTTCTCTAACGCTTTCAGCAATGGTGTCTCTCCCTTTTTGCTATCGAAATCGACGACGCTTTTTTGCATTAACTGCGGTAATCGGCGTTGATCTTCACGTAGTCGTAGGTCAGGTCGCAGCCCCAGGCGGTGGCGCTGGCGTCGCCGTCGTTCAGGCGGACGGTGACGACAACCTCCTCTGCGGCGAGGGCTTTCGAGGCCTCCTCTTCGGAAAAAGGGAGGGCCAAGCCCTGGCGGGCCGTCTGGACAGGGCCGAGGAAGACATCCACCTTGGCCGGGTCAAAGTTCGCGCCCGAGTAGCCGATGGCGCACATGACGCGGCCCCAGTTGGCGTCGTTGCCGTAGACGGCGCACTTGAAGAGGTTCGACTTGATGATGGCCAGAGCGGCTTTGCGGGCGTCTTCGGCGGTGGCCGCCCCTTCAACGCGGGCCTCGATCAACTTGGTGGCCCCTTCCCCGTCGCGGGCCATTATCTTGGCCAGGTGGATGGAGAGGGCTGTCAGGGCGGCGGTGAAGGCATCGTAGTCGGGGCCTTCCGCCTCAATGGCCGGGGCGCCGCTCTGGCCGTTGGCGACGATGACGGCCATGTCGTTCGTCGAGGTGTCGCCGTCGACGGAGATCATGTTATAGGAAACCTTCGTGGCGGCGCTGAGGGCTTGTTGCAGCAGCGCCGGCGCGATGGCCGCATCGGTCGTGTAAAAGGCGAGCATGGTGGCCATGTTCGGGTGGATCATGCCGGAGCCTTTGGCCATGGCGCCGATGGTGACGGTCTGGCCGCCGAGGGTGATCTCCACCTTGCCCGTTTTGGGGACGAGGTCGGTCGTCATGATCGCGCGAGCGGCCTGTTCCCCGCCCTCGGGCGAGATGGCGCCGGCGAGGGCGTCGACGCCGGCCAGGAGCTTCGCCATGGGCAGGGGCTGGCCGATGACGCCGGTGGAGGCGACGGCCACTTGCTCGGCGGTGATGCCCAGCGCCTTGGCCACATGGGCGGTGGTGGCACGGGCGTCGGCGAGGCCCTGTTCGCCGGTGCAGGCGTTGGCGTTGCCGGCGTTGACGACGACGGCCTTGAGGGGGCCGGCGGCGATATGTTCCTTCGTCACCTGCAAGGGCGCCGCCTGAACCTTGTTCGTCGTGTAGACGGCGGCGGCGGCGGCGGGGGTGTCGCTGACGATGAGGGCCATGTCGAGGACGCCCGGCTTTTTGATGCCCGCCGGCACGCCGGCGGCCTGAAAGCCCTTCGGCGAGGTGACCCCGCCGGGGAGTATGCTGATCTGCTGTTGCATGGTCGTCGCGCTCCTGTCTCAAGTCGGGTTGTTTTCCCAATTAACGCAAGCCCTGTGTTCGGGCTGTCATCTGTCATCGAAATATCAGGGATAAATCCCCGCCGCCTCGATGCCCGTCGTCTCGGGCAGGCCGAAGAGGATGTTCATATTCTGGATCGCCTGGCCGGAGGCGCCCTTGACCAGGTTGTCGATGGCGGTGGTGATGATGATCCGGCCGGTCCGCGCCTCGACGGTCAAGCCGATGAAGGCGTGGTTGGAGCCGTAGGACCATTTGGTCTGCGGCCAGACGCCTTCGTCCATGATATGGATGAAGGGTTCGCCGGCGTAGAACTGGCGGTAGAGGTCACGCACCTCTTCGGCGGAGGGACGGACGCCCTCTTTCAGGTCGGCGTAGACGGTGGCGAGGATGCCCCGCGTCATGGGCATCAGGTGGGGCGTGAAGGTGATAGCCATTGCGTCGGGGTCAAGGCCCGCCCGCTCGGCCACCTCCTGTTCGATCTCGGGGTTGTGGCGGTGTTTGGCCACGTTGTAGGCTTTCACGTTTTCGTTGACTTCGCCGTAGATGAGGGCCAGGTTGGCGTTGCGGCCGGCGCCGGAGGCGCCCGACTTGGCGTCGATGATCAGGCGGTCTTCGCGGATCAGGCCCTGGCCGCAGAGGGGGGCGACGCTCAACAGGGAGGCCGTCGGGTAGCAGCCGGGGTTGGCGACGATGCGGGCCTTTTGAATCTGTTCGCGTTTCAGTTCCGGCAGGCCGTAGACGGCCTCGGCCAGCAGTTCCGGCGCTTCGTGGGTCACATGATACCACTGTTCATAGACGGCGGCGCGGCGCAGGCGGAAATCGGCGCCCAGGTCGACGACCTTTTTGCCTTTGCGGACGCACTCGGCCACCCAGGGGACGGACAAACCGTGGGGCAAGGCCAAAAAAACCACGTCGGCGGTGTCGGTGATGTTGTCGATGTCCTGGGTCTGGCAGGCCAAGTCCACCTGACCGCTCATGTGAGGATAGACGTTGGGGTAGGGTTGATCCGCATATTGGCGGGAGGTCAGTCCGACCAGTTCCACTTCCCGGTGCCGGGTCAACAAGCGCACCAGTTCTGCGCCCGTATACCCGGTGGCGCCCACAATCGCTGCTCGAATCATTGTTCGGCCGACCTCCTTATCGTCATGCATAATACAAGAATAATTATACGGTTTCATGTATAATCATTCAATCCTGTTTTCGATTTTCTTACGCGATGGGACTTTCCCTGTTCTCCATGTTTTACGCCGCCCTGCCGTCCGCGCCGTCGCATGCAGCGGCCTGGTCGACCTCATCGGACTCCCCGGCGCCGATCATCTCAGCGACGACGATCCCGGCCATGACGAGGACGCCGCCGAAGGCGCCCCGCAGGGTGAGCGTCTCGCCGGCGAGGGCGATGCCGAAGATGAGGGCGAAGACGGGCTCGGTGGCGAAGATGAGCGCCGTCCGGGTGGCCGTCGTGAATTTTTGAAAATACATCTGGGCCAAGAAGGCCAGCGAGGTGGCCGGGATGGCCGTCAAGGCGAGCGCCGTCCATACCTCGCTCCGGAACTGGTCGTAGGCCAGCGGCGGAGCGGTAAAAAAGGAAAAGGCGGTGCAGGCGACGCTGACGGCAAAGATCTGCATGATGGAGAGCAACATCGGGTCATGGCGGGACGTCACCTGTCCGGCCAGGAAGATATGTAGGCCGAAACAGAAGGCGCAACCCAGGACGAGCAGGTCGCCCGGGTTGATAGTCAGGTCGTCGGTGAGGGTGAGCAGCCCCAGGCCGGTGACGGCCATGGCGACGCCGGCGAGGACGCCGCTGCGGGGAACCTGTTTGAGGACGATCCAGCCGACGAGGGGCACCAGGACGACGGACAATCCGGTGATAAAACCGGCATGGGACGAGGTGGTGTACTGGAGGCCGATGGTCTGCAAGGCGTAGCCGCCGAAGAGGCAGGCGCCGAGCATGAAGCCGTGGCGGACGGCAGCGCCGGTCAGGCGTTGCCAGCGCCGCCCGGCGATGACGGCGAGAAAGAGTCCGGCGATGAAAAAGCGGATGGCCAGGAAGGTGTAGGGGGGCATGAAGGCGATGGCGTTTTTGACGGCCACAAAAGTGCCCCCCCAGACGGCCGCCACGGAGAGCAGGATCAGGTCGGCCGTCAAGGGGGAGACGCGGGATGTGTGCTGTTGCTGCATTCT
>NZ_WXEY01000017.1 GCF_009877425.1 Heliomicrobium undosum
AAGCCCACTGTTTTATAAGGAAGCGGTGGGCTTTTTGCAGTGCTCAGTTTTTATGCAATTCATTGATACTAGGGCTTGAATGAATAAAGCCCATGGCCTTGCCTATCTCACATTTCGTCTTATCATTCAATAGGAACATTACGTCCGAATCTATGGATGCTTCAAAAGCATACAGACCGTGATTAGCGCTTTTCAGGGAATTTCGTTGACGAATGAGAAAAAAAGTAATAAAATGCGATTGCAAGTTAATGGGAATAAATACTTTGAGTGGCATAGCAGTGATTGGAGTAAGGGAAAGACATCAGAGGTGTAGTAACTTCTGATGTCTCTTTATTTTTTTTGTGGGGTGTTTTGAACATGCTGTTGAAAAACCCGAGGATATTAATTCTGGGCGCAGGATATGCCGGGCTGATGACGGCGGTCCGATTGCAAAAAGCCCTACGCAAGGGAGAAGCGGATATCACACTGGTGAATAAGCATAACTACCACTACCAGACGACCTTGCTTCATGAAATCGCCGCCGGCACAGGTGAGGAGGGGCGGGTCTGCCTCCCCATACAAAACGTTATCGATACCCGGCGCATCCGCTTTATCAAGGATACCGTACTGGAGATCCGAGAAAAAGAGCGCCAGGTGATTCTCTGTCACGGTGAACCGCTTCACTACGATTACCTCGTCGTTGCCCTCGGTTTTGAACCGGCAACCTTCGGCATCCCGGGAATCGCAGAACATGCGATGTCCATTCGGAGTCTGAATGCGGCCAAGCGGATTCGCAATCGAATTGAGGGGCAGATTGCGGAGTACGCCGCGTCAGGGGCGCCAGGCGAAACGCTTACCTTTGTTGTCGGCGGCGCCGGCTTTACCGGTATTGAGTTCATCGGCGAGTTGGCCGATCAGGTTCCCCGCTGGTGCGCGAAATACGGCGTGCCTCGCCAGCACATACGATTGTTCTGTGTCGAAGCTGGATCCGGTTTGTTGCCTGGATTTACCCCTTCCTTATCCGCCTATGCCCGGCAGTCCCTCGAAGCGCGAGGCGTCGAGTTCTGTTTCAACACGCGCATCCGTTCTGTCGATGCCAAGGGCGTCCTGCTCGAAGGCGTTGCTGGAGAGCGGCGGATTGAACCGGCGACCGTCGTGTGGACCGGCGGGGTCCAGGGAAACCGCCTCGCCTGCGGAACGGTCTTTACGGCGACACGGGGTCGGATTCCTGTGTCGCCTGATCTCCGCATAAACGGTCACGATCGCGTCTTTGTCATTGGCGACTGTTCGGCCTTCACCGATCCGGGGTCAGAACGGCCATTTCCGCCAACGGCGCAGATCGCCGTTCTTCAGGCCTTGACTTGCGCCCGTAACCTGCAAATCCTAGTGAGGGGTGGCAGGGGATTGGAATCTTTTGCGCCAAAGCTGAAAGGGGCTGTCGCCTCCTTGGGTTCCCGTGACGGCGTTGGCCTAGTTTTGGGTGTACCGATGCGCGGCAGGTTGGCGTCCAGCTTCAAAGCGATTGTAGACAGCCGGTATCTGTTCACGCTGGGCGGATTTAGGCTTCTTTTGCGAAAAAGCAAACCGGGCGCCGGCGACATGGGAACAGAAACGTGCTCTACGGCGGCTACCCCTTGGGGGGACTGACGAGTAGCCACATGCCTGAATTAAACAAGCAATCTAACTGGCATGAAAAAAGACGCCTTTATCAACAAAAAGTTGAGGGCGTCTTTTTCTTTAGTCACTTCTATCGGTCAACAAAGAGCCATTTCGGCGGCAAACGCCAGCGCATTTGCTGAAGGCGATTTAGGGGGAGGCTTTGGATGTCACAATTTGACGAGAAAGGCGACTTTCGTTAACAGTTCTTCCTCAGGCACCTCGGCCGGACAATTATAGTAAAACTCATAGACCACGCCAGTCGGAGTGATGTTGTTCTCGGACATCCACCGGCTCATGGCTGCATAGAAGGGCTCCATTTTGCTGTAAGGCCCCTTATACAGAGAGGAAACCTGCCGGCCTGCGGGGATTTCTCCCGCCTGGATGTCACCCTTTCCGGCGAGCGGCTTCGCGACGGGGAAGCCGATTTCTACATCCAGATTTTCCATATCCATGTTGTAATAGGCTGCAAAGGCGGCATCTGCCGGCGCTTCCCCGAGTTCGTTCAGGTACGCGATGATCTCGCTGTAGGCTTTGCCAAGCACCTGGGGCAGGTTGCCGACGGCAGTCCGTGCGCGGATGTAGAGCACGGGACGGGAAGGCTGTTCGGACAGTTCAATGGCGCAGTCCATGGCTTTTCCTCCTTTGTATTTTTTTTCATTATACCATCTTGTGTTGCGAGAGATCTTTTGTTTTTGGCGAAATGCAATGCCTTATGCCGATGCAGACACAGATGCTAATGCTAATGCGCAGATGCTGATGAGTGACTGAACATTTTCGGAAAGGAGTCTAAAAAGGATTACTCCGGCGACTCGTGGAAGTAATGATCAACTACAAGACTGAGGACACAACATGATCGAGAAGGAGGTTGAACGATGCTTGGCGCCATCGCCGGTGACATCATCGGCTCCGTCTACGAATGGGAGAACATCAAGACGAAGGAGTTTCCCCTATTCTCACCACGTTGCCGGTTTACCGACGACACGGTCCTGACTATGGCCGTTGCGGACAGCATCATGTCCGGAACGGGGTACGGCGAGAACTTTAAGCGATATTTCGGCGATTATCCTCATGCAGGCTATGGTGGATCTTTTCGCGCATGGGCAATGTCCGACCAGATGATGCCCTATCACAGTTGGGGAAACGGCTCAGCCATGCGCGTTTCTCCGGTGGGTTTCGCCTTTTCCACACTGGAAGAGGTGCTGCAAGAAGCGAAGGCCAGCGCAGAAGTGACGCACAACCACCCGGAGGGCGTCAAAGGCGCCCAGGCGGTGGCGGCGGCGATCTTTTTGGCCCGAACAGGCGAATCGAAAGAGGGCATCAAAGCGTTTATCGAGGGCCGGTTCGAATATGACCTGGAGATGACCTTGGAGAAGATTCGCCCCGCTTATTCCTTCGATGTATCCTGCCAGGGTTCGGTCCCCCAGGCGATTCGCGCCTTTTTAGAGTCGACTGATTTTGAAGATGCGATCCGAAACGCTGTTTCGATTGGCGGAGACTCCGATACGATCGCGTGCATCACAGGTGGCATCGCTGAGGCCTATTATGGAGGAGTTCCTGAGGATATCGAAGTCCAGGCGATGACTCGACTCGACGCGCCGTTGCAGACGGTGGTGAAGGCGTTTCGGGAGCGATTTTGCTAAGGGGCATTTCAGGCCGGACTCGATCACAAATGAGTCCGGCTTTGTTATTTCATCTCTTGTTTATTTTATCTCTCGTTTAATGTAAAAAAAGACATTTTATGAAGGCAGGCACGAAAAGAACACGAAATAGTCTATAATGTCATAATAAGATTCTTTTTTTAAGACTTCTTGCTGCAAGATAAGGTCCAGTGAAACGCAACAAACCCTAACGGAGGTCCTCCATGAAACTCTTCGACATCCTCCCGGACAAGTTCTTTCTACTCTTTTCGGGCAAGAACAGGCAGATCTTTGCCGAAGCGGTGTTTCTCGTCTACCAGCAGTATCAGATTACCCGCTTCGGCATCGCCATGGATGTGCTCCGCGACCTGATGCAGGAGTTGGTCGAGAGCCAGGAGGAGGAAGGGTTTGTCTTCGACGTGGAAGAGGAGCAGGAAGCGCCGGGTGGGCAGGCTCCCTTTGACGACGATATGTTCCGGATGAAGGCCAACGCCATCCTCCGGCGGTTGGACCGGTTGGGATGGATCCAGATAGAGACGCGGGAGAATTTTCGTCAGTACGTGGTCCTGCCCTTTTACACGAGCCGCATCCTGGCGGTGCTGAAAGATCTCTGCGAGGAGCGTGTCGTCGAGTATCAGCGGTTCGCTTTTCTCACCTATCAACTGCTGACTGGGGAGGAGATCAAGCACCGCCCAGGGCTGGCCGTTCTGGAAGCGGAGAAGATTACCCAACAGTTTCAAGACGAGTTGAACATCCTCGTTAACAATATGAAGCACCACATGGAGCAGGTTGCCCAGAAGTCCTCCATCAGCGATGTGCTCAATCACCACTTTGATGAGTACAAGGCGAAGATCGTCGACCGCAGCTATCACCGGCTGAAGACGTCCGATCATGTGTCCCGCTACCGGCAACGCATTTTGGAGACGGTGCAGAAGTCTCTCTGGGATAAGGATTGGTTCGAGCGGGCTATTGAAGACGGGCTGCGCAGCGAGTTTTTCTCTGACCGGGAAGAGGGAGAACAGCGCCTGCGGGGGGCGCTGCTTTTCATTGAGGAAGCGTACCGGGGACTGGACGATGTCTTCTACCAGATCGACCTCCGTCACAACCAGTACCTGCGCGCCTCTTACGACAGGGCGCGGTACTTGAGTCAGCACAGCCATGGGATGGATCAGCAGTTGGCCGGTCTGCTGGAGCGGCTCGGCAAAGAGGCGGATACCGCGGCCGCGGAGGCGGCCCTTTCCCGGCTCTTTCGCCTGTTGCGCCTACGCCACTTGACAGAGGATTCCCTGTTCACGCCGCGGAGAAAGCGCGCGCCTCATCAACCGGAGGCGCGGGTCATCGTCGAAATCCCGGAAGAACTGAAACGGGAGTTGCGGGAGAAGGACCTGGAGCGCATGCGCCGGGCGATCACACGTGACAAGGTGAAGGCCTTCGTCCTGGGGCGGATGGGCGCGCGCAAGGAGATCGGCATCGAGGAACTGGCGCCGACGACGGTCGAAGAGTTTCTGTTTCTCGTCTACACGTACCTGTACGGCTATGATGGGAAGGCCGGATACCGGCTCATCCGGGGGAGGGAAAACCGGGTGCTGGAGATGGGCGACTACCGTTTTTATGAGCGGCGGGTAGTCCGGCGATAGGAGGGATGGCTGTGTTTGAGAACCTGGGCGAACAAGACCGGGAGCGATTAAGAGACGTGATCAACCGGCTGATGGCCGTGAATTTTTTGTTAAAAGAGTTGGAACGGGAGCGCTATGCTTTGGCCCGGCGGCTCCGGCCCCAACTGGAGGAATTCTTCAAGTTTCTCGGCTGGGAGATTACCTTTGATGAGCGCCATGAATGCATCGCTGTGGCGTCGCCCGAGGGGTTTCACCGCCGTCCCTTGAGCCGGGAGGAAAGCATCTGGCTGCTCGTGCTGCGGCTGATCTACCAGGAAAAGCGGCAGAGCCTGACATTGAGCGATTACCCGATGACCAACCTGAACGAGATCCGCGCCAAGTATGAGACGTTCCGGTTGCCCCTGTTCACCAAGTCGCGCCTGGTCGACCTGGTCCGCCTGGGCGTCCATTATAAGTTGATGGACGCGCTCGACGAGGATGTCCGGGCCGACAACTGCCGTTTCCGCCTGTTCCACAGCCTGCAACACGCCATTGACGGCGAGGTCCTGGAGACGTTGCACGGCAAGATCATGCGCTACGAGATCAGCGGGGAGGAGGGGATGTTCGATGAAGTGGCTGAAACGCCTGCGCTTGATTAACTGGCACTACTTTCAGGACGAGACGCTGGAATTCGGCCCCCAGACGCTGATTTCCGGGCGGAACAGCGCCGGCAAGTCGACGATCATCGATGCGATGCAGGTCCTCTTTGTGGCCAATCAGAGGCAGATCCGGTTCAATTCCGCCGCCCATGACGATGCCAAGCGGAGCCTGGTAAGCTACCTGCGCGGCAAGATCGGCAGCGACGATCAGAAGTTTGTCCGTGACGGTGATTTTACGACCTACATCCTCAGTGAGTTTTATGACGAGCCGAAAAAGGAGCGCTTCGTCGTCGGCGTCGTCATGGATGTTTTTCGCGACAACAACGTGGATGAGGAGTACTTTATCCTGGCTGGGGTGGGGATCGACGACTTGGATCTGATCCATCCCAGCGGTCAGAAAGGCCAACTGCGAAACCGGGAGCAGTTTCGCCGCTGGTGCGGGGGATTGAAGGGCCGCGTCAACTTTGAGCGCAACAAGGGCGCCTACCAGGAAGCCTTTCTGACCCGCGTCGGTCATGTGAGCAAGCGCTTCGTCTCGATTTTTACCAAAGCCCTCTCCTTTCGGCCGATTCAGGACGTCCGGGAATTCGTCTACGACTATGTGCTCGATAAAAAAGCGCTACAGTTGGACGTGATGCGGGAAAACTTCGAGATTCACGAACGGTACCGGCGGGAATTGGATGACCTCCTGAAACGGAAGAACCAACTCGAAAAGATTGTCGCCCAGTTTGAGAACTACGCCAAACTGCGCGATACCGTCGATACGCAGGAGTATGTGATCCGGCGGCTTCAGCATGCCCAGCAGGCGGAGAGCCTGGAGAACGTGGACTGCGAGATCGCCCAATTGCGGGAGGACATCGACCGCCTGGAGGCAGACCTGCGCCTGAATGGGGCACAACTGGCGGAAGCCCAGGACCGGGTGCCTGTGGCCTACCGGAACTGGCAGGAGCACGGCGTTCACAAAAAGGAGCAGGAACTCAAAGAGGAGATCAGAAAAACGAACCAGGAGATTCGCGAGAAGAGCCAACTGCTGGAGGCGATGAAGGGTTTTCTCCGGCGGGAAAGGGCGCTCCTGGAGGATCTCGCGCAGTGGGAAGGCGACGAGCACTGGCAATGGGCGCCGGAAGGGGATGAGCGGGAGCGCCTGCGGGAGGCGATCGACCTCCTGGCTTCCCTGCCGCCCCAGTCGTCGCGCGAGGCTGAGGCGCAGGAGGAGGCCTTCCGGGACGTGGGCCTGTTTTTGTCTGATCTGCACAGCCGCTTCACGAAAGCCCTGGGCCGCATCGAGGACCGGCTCAAGGCGCTGGACGGCGAGCGGGATGAATTGAAGCGGCAGATCAACGACCTCGAGAAAAAGAAGCAACGGGTCTACGAAAAAGAGGTGCTGAACTTAAAGGCCTTGCTGGAGGAGCGACTGCGGGGCCGTTCCCCTGTCTGGATCTTCTGCGAGGAGATGGAGATCGACGAAAGGGACGAGGAATGGCGCAACGCCGTGGAGGGATATCTGAACACGCAGCGCTTCGACCTGCTGGTGCGGCCGGAGGTCTTTGCCGAGGCGCTCTCCATCTATGAGCGGGAGAAGCGCCGTCATGCCGTGGAGGGGGTCGGCCTCGTCGACACGGGGAAGGAGGCCCGCTTTCGCGGCAGCGCCCAGGCGGGGTCGCTGGCCATGGTGTTGAAGACGGACAACCCGATCATCCAGGCGCGCATCGATCACCTCTTGGGGCGCGTCATGCAAGCCGAGAACGAGCAGGATCTGCGCCGCCATGCGGTGGCGGTGACCCGGAGTTGCATGTCCTACCACAACCTGGTGGCGCGCCAGATCCCGGAGAAACGCTATGCCGTCCCCTATATCGGCGCCCGGGCCATCCTGCGGCAGTTGGAGATCAAGCGGCAGGAACTGGCCCAGTTGGAGGAAAGGCGAACGGCCCTGGCAAAGCGCAAGGCCGCCGTGGAAGGCTGGACGAGGAACCTGGCCGAACGGGCCTCACGCTATGCGCAGATGGCGCCCGATCTGACGCTGCCCGCTGTGATCGCTGCGCTGGAACAGCACCGCGAGGACAAGCAGGGCGAACTGGCGCGGCTGGACAAGAGCGAAGTGGAGCGCTTGAAGGATGAGTATGATTTCTGGCGGAAGCGGCAGGACGAGTTGACCGATGAGGGCCGGAAGTTGGATAGCCATAAGACGGTGAAGGACAACCGGCTGAAGGAGTGCCTTGGTGAACAATATGTCCTGCAAAACCGGGTGCGCGAGGCTGAGGAACACTGGCGGGCATGGAACCTGGCCTATCCGGCCGAATTGCTGCCCAGGGCGGAGGAGCGCTGGCGGGAAGCGGAACGGTCCGGACAGGCCACGGCGACGAAGTTATCGAATCTGATCACCAATCAGAAGGGGAACGCCAACAAACGGGATCAGGAGTTTCAGACGCTGCGGGATTTCCGCAAGGATTACAACAAGGAGTACAACTACAACGCCGATGTAGAAGGCCGGGACAACCGAGAGTACCAGCCGCTGTTGACAGAGATTGCATCGGTGGACATTCCCGCGTACCAGACGAAGTTGCAGGAGGCGCTGGCCCAGTCGGAGGAAGAGTTCAAATCCCACTTTATCTTCAAAATGCGCGAGGCCATCCATTCGGCCAAGCGGGAGTTCGGTGAGTTAAACCATGCTTTGCGGCATTTTCCCTTTTCGGAGGACCACTACCGCTTTGAGATCAAGGCGAGTGAACGATACAAGCGCTTCTACGATGTGATCATGGATCCCAATGTGGGGGAACGGGGCTCCCTCTTTGACCTGGACCAGGAGGACAAGGCGGCGGCGCTGCATGAACTCTTTGAGCGCCTGATCCGGGGCGATATCGGCGATCAGGAGGAGTTCACCGATTACCGGCGCTACCTGGACTTTGACATCGCCGTGGAAAGCCGGGGCAACCGCTACATGTTCTCTCAGGTATTGCGGGAAAAATCGGGCGGCGAGACGCAGACGCCCTTTTATATCACCATCCTGGCGTCCTTTTACCAACTGTACGGCTCGAACAAGACGATGCGGCTGGTCGTCTTCGACGAGGCCTTTAACAAGATGGACGAGGAGCGGATCCAGACGAGCCTGCGGCTGATCAAGCGGCTCAACCTGCAACTGATCGCCGCTGTGCCCGATGAGAAAATGCAGCACATGGCGCCCGAAGTGACGACGACGCTGATCGTGCACCGCGACGGTTATACCTGTTTTGTCGATTTGATTGACAAGGCGGAGGCGAGCGGTGTCGTGGAGGGGCTTGGAGGTGGCAGCGAAAGGAATCGACCGAGCGAGGAGCGAGTAGAAGGAAATGGCGAAGGAGAAGCCCCTGTCTTTGACTCAAAACCCCAGAAGGTCCGGCGAGAAGCGCAGTCCGGAAAGCAGCAGGTACCAGCGCAAGATACTCTCTTTGCTCTTGAAAAAGTATGAAAACAGCCAGGCCTTCCGGACAGGTGTTCCGAGCAAGCAACGGCCCCAGTTCGCCATGGCCGACTGTGACGATGAGGCGCTTGCCCGCGACTACTTTGACGAGATGAATCACCGCAAGCGGGAGGAGATTCATCTCGCCCTGGAGGAACTGGCGTCGGAAGGGATCGTCTCTATCGCTTGGCCCCGGTTCAAACAAGGCATCGAGGTTAGGAAGGTCTACTTGAATTACGAGGCTGTGGACAAGGCATACCGGTTGGCCGGTGTGACGCCAAAGGGGGATCAACTGGCGGCGCTCCGCGACACGTTGCAGCCGTTGCAGGCCCACCCATGGGAGTGGGTGCGCTGCTGGTGGGCGGAGACGGATGAAGCGCTGGCTGCTCGGAAGACGGCGCGCCTGGATATCGACGACCGGCCCGGCTATCAAGAACTGGTGCAGGTGCTCGAAGCGCTGCCTGCGGTGGAGGACAGCGTGCCGAAACGCTTGTTCAGCCAATCCGTGCTGGGCGATTCGAAGGCCTTAGAACAGCGGGTCGAAAAGCGGCTGTTGCCGTTGCTGAAGCGGTCTTTGGCAGAGGAGTATGATTCAGACGACGAATACCTGCAGGCGGTGGGGCTGCTCAAGCATCCCCAGATGGTTCTGCTGGCGGGGCCGATAGCGCTGCAGTTGGCCCAGGGTGGCCAGGTTTCGGCCGATGTGCCCGGGGGGCTGGGCGTGAGCGGGCAAACGGTGAAGGATATCTGCGGTCTGGTCATCGATGCGCCGCTCCTCGTCACCGTCGAGAACCTGACGAGCTACCATGAGTTGGTGCAGCAGGCGCAAAAAGCGGGGAAGCGCGCCGTGATCATCTATACGGGCGGTTTTCCGAACCGGGAGATCCAGCGGTTGCTGCGTCGCATCGGCGAGAGGATCACAGATCAAATCGACGCGCCTGGAAAAATCGAGTGCTATCATTGGGGGGACATGGACGCCGGGGGGATTGCGATTTTTGAGTTCTTACAGTCCCGCTTCTTTCCGGCGCTTCAGCCCATGCTGATGGATGTACGCGCCTATTTGCGCCATGTCGGTAAGGGCATCGCTTTTTCGGGGGAATATGGCGAGAAGCTGCGGCGGTTGCAACGGGAACCGCGTTATAAGCGATGGAGTCCTTTGATTGAAGAAATGCTCGCTTGCGGAAAGTGGCTGGAGCAAGAGGCGATTCCGGTTGTGGAAGCCGGGGAATACATGTAGGCGGTTGGCGAACTGATTCCAGCGATAGACGCTGATTTGCTATAAAAGAGTGAAAAAAACGGTTTAGCGGAGGTGTTTTCCGCCGATGAGCAATCAAGATAAACCGGTAAAGTCCCTTTTCGAATCCTTCCTTTCGCAGTACCCTGAGGAAACGCTCCGCCTGTCCGACCAACTTCATCAAGACTTTCTCCGCGAATTTCCCCGTTCATCTCTGCCGGACATGTCCCTGGAGCGGTACGCTCTGGGCAAGTCCAAAACAGGATCCTTCTGCTGGTGGCTGGAATACAATACGCTTCCCCTTGGCAGCATCCGAGGCGGAACAGCCGTCAAGTTGATCATTTATTACAGCGCCAAGGAAGCGGCATGGAAATACCCCGAAACGTTTCGGTCGCCCGAAGAAGCGTGGCTCCGCCTGCGCGCCGACATCGTCCGCCTGCTCGAAGGGTACGACGGAGATACCGCCGGGGAAATAGCAGATGACTCCCTCCTCAACGGCCGGGATATGTTGAAGGGAAAAGTCCTCTACCTGTACCATCCTGTCAAGTTCCTCCCCATTTACAAACTGGAACACCTTCAACAGTTCCTTGAGGAATTAGATGTGCCGGCTTCGGAGTGGCAGGGGAAGGATAGCGCTATCTGCAACCTTCGTCTGAAGCAGGCTTTCGATGAAATGGCCTGGGAAGGGTGGGCCGATCCAGGGGTCCGCCGGATCTGGCAGTCCGCAAGCGCAACGGCCATCGCCGCAGCGATCAAAGATTTTTTATATACCCACTTCACGCGCGAAGAGAAATACTTCAAGGTCGCCCCCGGTGAAGGCGCCGCATTGTGGCCTGAGTGTCTCGCCGGCGGGTACATCTCGATCGGTTGGAACGAGATGGGCGATTTGCGTCAATACCCTGACTATGACGAATTCAAGAGCGCCTTTTTGAAACACAACTTTCACGATACGCTATCCGCCAACACCCGCAAGGCGAACGAACTCTGGAACTTCTACAACCTAAAGCCCGGCGACTGGGTCATCGCCAACAAAGGCATGAGTCAGATCGTGGGCGTCGGAAGGGTCAACGAAAAAGGCTATGCGTATCGCGGAGACCTGCCCACCTTCCGGCATGTCGTGTATGTGGACTGGGAGAAGTCCTTTGAGCCGCCGCGAAACATTCCGAAGCAGACCTACTGGGCCATGACGACGGTTAAGGAAGTCAGCCGAAAAAATTATGTGGAATGGACATCCGGTGAAGCCAGTCAGGTTGCACAGGGCTCACCCGCCGAGACGTCGCGGGCGCCGCGAAGAACGCAAGGAGCGCAACCGCAACCCCCTATCGTTGCGGAAACCTTCACCGCTGAAGAGGAACGCATTTTCGCCCGCCTGGAGAAATCGCTGGAACGAAAAGGCCAGTGCATTCTCTATGGCCCGCCGGGCACCGGCAAGACCTTCCTGGCGCGCAAGTTCATCCGCTGGAAGTATATAAAAGACAAGTTGCTTACCCGGGCTGACGAGATGACAGCGAACGTTTGGATCATGGTGACATCGCCGCGTTTTGATTTCCGTTGGAAGGATATCCTGACGAATGGCGAAGCGCAGGAGTTCAAAGTCCGCTCTGTCCAACGCAATTATAGACGGGCTCGACCGGGTGACAAGGTGCTCTGTTATCAGAGCGGCAAGGCCTCTATGGAGAACACCGGATTTGTGGGCATTGCTGAGGTTGCCGGTTTTCTCGATGAGGCGAGAGAGATGTTGCCCATCAAAGGCGTCCGGCCTTTTGCCGCTCCGATCCCTTACGATGTTGTCAAGAACACGCCTGAGTATCAGAATACGCAAGCCGGGAAGATGGGCAATCGGGGGACCATGTTCGAAGCGACGCCCGAGTTTGCCGCATGGGTAAAAGACTACCTTGTTGAAAATGACGACACCGAAACGGCGCGCCTGCTCGACTCGGTCACATCAAAGCGCGTCCACTCCGTCCTCTGCACATTCCACCCGTCCTTTCACTATGAGGACTTCATTGAGGGCTATAAACCGGCGCCCGCGGAAAACGGTCAGGTGGCCTTCCGCTTGGAGAAAGGGATCTTCGTCAATTTTTGCGCTCAAGCGGAGGAAAACCAGAAGTTGCCCCACTACCTGATCATCGATGAGATCAACCGGGGCAATGTGCCGAAGATTTTCGGCGAACTGATCACGCTGATCGAGAAAGACAAGCGCGGCGTGGAGGTCACCTTGCCCCAGAGCAAGGAGCGCTTCTCCATACCGGCGAACCTCTACATCATCGGCACGATGAACACCTCTGACCGGAGCATCAAAATGATGGACGCGGCCCTCAAACGCCGTTTTGCCTTTATCGAGTGCATGCCCGATCTCGCCTTGCTTGACTACGAGATCGACGGCCTGGGGATCAGCCTGAAGACGATCCTGGACAAGATCAATCGACGCCTCGTCGAATTCGGCGGCCGGGACAAACAGATCGGCCACGCTTATTTGATGCAAAAGGGAGAACCCATCCGGACCGTCGAGGAACTGAAAGGGATTTACGAGTTGGAGATCATCCCGCTGGTCCAGGAGTACTGTTTCGACGATTACGAAAAACTGGCCGATATCGTCGGCGCTGACTTTGTCGATGTCGAGGCCATGACCATCAACAGTGATATCTTTCAGGAAAGTGACGATATATTCATTTCAGCGCTCGTCAAGCACTTCCGGGACCGGTAGGACCCTCGAATGATGAAAGAAGTTCACTGCATGCCGGAGTACGGTCGTCTGCACATCGATGACTACCACTTGAGCGACGCCGAGCGAGAGTACCTGCAGGGCCTGTCCGTTGTCGACGGCGGAAAAGGTCGGGAACAGCGGTTCTTTGTGCGGGAACTGCGGACGGGCCTGCACCTGGAGGCAACCTCTTGGGTTGGCGTCATCGAACTGGAGCGGATCCGCATCGTCATCGAACCCAAGTTCCACCGGGGCTTTACCTCCCTGCTGGAGATGGTCGCCTTCATAGAGGGGATTCCTTTCCACCGGAAACGGGAGACAGAAAGCGCGCATGGAAGAAGCGACCTGATGGAACTCTTTGTGCGGCTCTATCTGGACGAGTTGGACGGTCTGTTGAAAAAAGGCATCGTCAAGGAGTATGTGACGGAAGAGGATAACCTCCGCCTGCTGCGGGGGCGTCCCGACTACATCATCAACCTGCAAAAAAACCCTGCGTCGCCGGATCGGATCTACTGCCGCTATGACGAACTGGTGACCGACATCCCCGAAAACCAGGTCCTTCTGACGGCCTTGGCGGTGGCTAGCCGTTACCGATTGGCCCCGGAAACGCGGCGGCGGCTCAACCGGTTTCGGGCAGAATGGGAGGTCCATTGCCAGCCCTACCAAGAGGAGCAATGGCCCGAGTTCCGCTACCACCGGTTGAACAGCCATTACCAGAAAGCGCATCGCTTAGCCTGGTATCTGTTCCGGCAGGTGGCTGCTGAGAATCTTTTTCATTTTCACGAGCAATCCTTTTACTCCATGCTGGTGAACATGAACGAACTCTTCGAGGCCTTTGTCCGGGAATTATTGCGTCGTTATCTGCCTGGCCCATACCGGGTCAGCGCCCAAAAGACGGTGCGAGATGCGATTTTGGCTGGCGGAAAAACGTACCGGCAGGTGATTCCCGATCTGCTGGTGACAGAACAGGAATCAGGGACGGTGCTTGTTCTGGATACGAAATATAAAAACTACGGGGAAAAACATGTCGACACAGCCGATATCTTTCAGTTGGCCTTCTACGCCCAGCGCTTTCAGTCTATCCCCGGAAAAGGCCATTGCTCCGTCATCCTCTACCCTCGTTACGTCGACCAGCCGGCGCGCCCTGATGTGGAAGTCGACCTGCTCCCAGGAACGGGATACTTTGGCCGGCTGTGGGTGAGAGACGTTTTTATTGAGGAACTGCTTCGCCTGGTGCGTGAAGGGGAGCAGGATGAACTGACCGGACAGGCGCTGCGGATGGTCCGCATCCGTTGAATCGAGCAAGACAGATTCATCGCCTTATTGATTGAAAAACCGGGTGTATTCGCCCGGTTATTTTTTTACCCTCGCGTTGGGGATATCTCGATGAAGGTGAAGAGACAGCCTCATATGGAGAGGAAAAGGACGTCCTTTCGGAACCAAGAAGGATTTTACAGCGCGATTGTCTAAATGATAACAAATACATTGTCGAGAAAAATCGAATGCTGCAGAAAAAAGAGCATTTCATCACGAAAGGATGATCGCCCATGGCATCCTGGTTTGCCAAACTGCGCCTGCGGAGCAAGCTGGTCCTCTCCTTTGCCCTCATCGGGATCGTGCCGCTGCTCACGGTCACCGGCATCACCACGTACATGAGCCAGCAGGAACTGAAGAAAAACGCCTATGACAGCAATAGGGCCATCGCCGGCAACCTGGCCGTCAACATCGAAAACGTGCTCTCAGCCCGCATCAGCATCTTACACATCCTGAGCCAGATGCCGGAGATGACATCGATGGATCCGGCTCGCCAACTGCCGGCCATGAAAGCGGCAGGCAGCCAGTTCGACGATATGAGCGGCCTCATCGTCGTCCGGCCCGATGGGCAGCAGACGGTCAGGACGGAGGGGCAACTGCAGAACGTCGCTGATCGCAGGTACTTTCAGGACCTGCAAAAAGGGGTCCCCTTGGTGATCAGTGAAGTCTTGATCTCGAAAGGCACGGGAAAACCGTCCGTCATTGTCGGTGTTCCCTTGAAAGACAGCCAGGGCCGTTTCGCCGGAGGGCTTTTAGGCGTTATGAATCTGGAGAAACTGGCGACCATCACCAACGCGGTCAAGATCGGCCAGAGCGGGTACGCCTTTGTCACCGACAACAGCGGCAAGATGCTCGCCCATCCCAACGCCGACATGATCCGCCAGCAATCCGATGTGAGCGTCTTGCCGCCGGTGCAAAAAGCGCTCCAAGGGGAGACCGGCTCGGAAAGCTACGACTGGGAGGGCGTTCGCAAACTGGCGGGATATGCCGTCGTTTCTCAGACGAAGTGGGCGGTCGTCACGCAGGTGCCAGAAGGGGAGGCTTTGGCGGCGGCCAAACAACAGTTGACTATCGGCAGCATCATTGCCGTAGCCGCAATTGCCGTCGCTTTAGGTTTCGCCTTCCTCTTGGCGGCCACGTTGGTCCGGCCGATCACGAAGATCATGGAAGGCGCCGGAGTCGTTGCCGACGGCGACTTGACGGCAGTGATTGAGGTCGAGTCGGAAGACGAACTGGGTGAGTTGGCCCAGGCCTTTACGCGGATGACGGCGCAGTTACGGGCCTTGATCGGTCAGGTCAAAGGAACGGCGGAACGGCTGGCCATTTCTTCAGAGGAAATGGCCGCCTCCAGTGAAGAGGTGACCGCGACGGCTGGCGATGTGGCGCACAACGTGGACAAGCTCGCTATGGACGCGGAGCAGGGAAACAAAGCGGTGGTAGAGGTTTCCCAGGTGCTGGTGGAACTCTCGTCGCTGATCCAGATCGCCAAGTGCAACGGGGAAGAGGCGGCCCGCTTCTCCCATGTGAGCCAGCAGGCCGCCCAGGAGGGGAAGGAGACGGTCGGCCAGGCGGTGCAGCGTATGACCAACATCCGCCAGCGCACCGTCGAAGCGGAACAGTCGATGGAGACATTGAGTCGCTACTCTCAGCAGATCGAGATGATCGCCGACACCATCACCAGCATCGCCAACCAGACGAACCTGCTCGCCTTGAATGCGGCTATTGAGGCGGCCCGGGCAGGCGAGGCCGGTCGGGGTTTCGCCGTCGTCGCCGATGAGGTGCGCAAGTTGGCGGAAGAATCGAACCGGGGCGCCGAAGAAGTGGCCATGCTCGTGAAAAAGGTGGCCGAGAGCACCCGAGAGGCGATGGCGGCGACGAGCCAGAGCCGCGATGAGGTGGACAAGGGCGTCCAGGTGGCCGATCAGGCGCGCCGTTCACTGGAAAACATCTTGACCCATGTCGACGAAACGGTGCGGAAGGTATTGGAGATCGCCGAGGTGACCAATGAGGAAGTGGCCAGTTCCGAGAAAATCGTCTCCCTGATTCACGGTCTGGCGTCGGTCGTGGAAAATACCGCCCGCAACGCCCAGCAGATCGCCGCATCGACAGAGGAGACAACGGCGGCCATGGAGACGATCGCCGCAGGGGCTGCCGAGAACAGCACGACGGCGGAGGAATTGAAGGAGTCGATCGCGCATTTCCGTATTGAATAAAGGCCAATGGTCTTCACCGGGTGCCCCAGCGCCGGACTTCTGTCTTTGACAACGCCTATCGAGAGTGCTGGAAGGGAGATGCCGATGGTCAAAGCGGACAAGGCTGATAAGGTCGACAAAGTGGACTACAAAAAAGAGTTCAAGCAGCGCTATTCCGCCTCGGCGAAGGAATGCGCCCTTGTCACCGTCCCACCGATGCATTACCTGATGATCGACGGCGTCGGCGATCCAAATACCTCCGCCGACTTTCAAGCCGCCGTGGAGGCGCTTTTCAGCGTATCCTATACGCTGAAGTTTCTGATCAAAAAGGGACCCGAGGGGATCGACTATGGCGTGCTGCCGCTGGAAGGACTCTGGTGGTGCGATGATATGGCCTGCTTCGACATCGATGATAAGACCAAATGGCAGTGGACGGTCATGATCATGCAGCCTGAAATCGTTACAGAGGCCCATGTCCGCGTAGCGGTGGAAAAGGTGAAGAAGGAGAAAGGTCTGCCCACGCTGGATAGGATGCGCTTCGAACGCTACGTCGAAGGTCTGGTCGCGCAGATCCTGCACATCGGTCCCTTTTCCGAGGAAGGTCCGACGGTGGAAAAATTGCATCGCTTTATCGCTGAAAAAGGGTGCCAATTCACCGGCAAGCATCATGAAATCTACCTAAGCGACACCCGGCGGGCCGATCCGGCCAAGTGGAAAACAATCATTCGCCAGCCCATTGCCGTAGTTTCTGCGGATTAGGATAGGACGATATGCAATCGCATAGAGCGCTAAAAATAGGATAAGACACTGAACAAAGGGTTGGATGTATGGGAGAGGGGGCGAATGGCTCCTCTTTTTGTTGTCCATGCAGGGGTATGGGCTTTCACGGGGAATTGTATTAAGGTTCGATAGTACCCAAGAGTGCGGACAGCACCGGCGGAAAGGAACGTGGTCCATGAAGCTCTACCTGGAATGCATCGCCTGCACGGTGAAACAATTGATGGAAGCGACCCGGCGCTTTATTCCCGATGAACAAGAGCGCTACCAGATCATCGCCGAGTCGATGCGCGGCTTTCAGGAGAACCTGCGCGTGGACAGTTGCGCGCCCATCCTTACCGCATCCTTTCATAATAAAATCAAAGCCGCATCCGGCACGGAGGACCTTTATAAGGCGGAGAAAGAGCTTTTCAACCGGGAGATGATGGGTCTCGAAGACGAGTTTCGCGAGTTGATCGCCAAGAGCGACGATCCGGTGAAAACCGCCCTCTGCTTCAGCGCTTTGGCAAACATCATCGATTTCGGCACTGCCGCCTCCGTCGATAAAACCTATGCCCGGAACCTGATCCTCAAGGCTGCAGAGACGGAGCGCGATCTCCCCGATGTGGAAACCTTAAAGCAGGAGTTGGCGGCGGCCAAGACGTTGCTTTATGTAGGCGACAACTGCGGGGAAGTGGTCCTCGACAAACTGGTCTTAGAAACCCTGCGGCGGCATTATCCCCAAATCGCCATCACCTTCGCCGTCCGGGACGTTCCCATTCTGAATGACGTGACGTTAAAAGAGGCGGAAGAGATCGGCATTCCGGCCTATGCCCGCGTCATCAGCAGCGGCTCCCGCCTGCCGGGTGTGGTGCTGTCCCAGTGCACCGAAGAGTTTCAGCGCCTGTACCGGGAAAGTGACGTGATCATCCTCAAGGGCATGGGCAACCTGGAGACAGCGGGCGAAGACGAACAAAAGGCCTACTTTATCTTCATGGTCAAATGCGACCTCATGACCAGGCTGATGGAGACCCATTTGCACGATATTTTCGTTGTCAAGGGCAATTACCTCGCCAAGAAAAATCGACTGCGGGGAAACGAATAGGCGTGCCCTTTTAGTGGCACGCCCTCTCATCGGAACGCCTCGCTCGGGACACCTGTGTAGTGACCGACGGGTCATGAATGGTTCATTTCGGTGAAAACGCTTTCGGCTGGACAAGCAAAAAGGAGTTGCCGTAGAGGTCCTCGAAACCCGCCTGAATTCCCCAGGGGGCTTCATCGGGCTCCAGGGTGATCTTGACCCCATTTGCCCGAAATTGCTCGATATCTTTGCGGCAATCGTCGCTGTTGAAGACCCAGCCGACGATTTGGCCGGTTTTGCTCAAACGGGGATCCTTTTCCCCTGCTTTGATCTCGTAGAGGACGATTTGCGTCTCCGGGCTGCCATTGGCGCCGACGGTCACCCAACGGTATTCGCCGCCGAAGGACTGATCGCTGTGCAGCGCGAGGCCGAGTTTGTCCGTATACCATTTGATCGCCTCGTCGTAGTTCTTTACGGGGATGCATACGTGGCCCAACCGAGTGATCATAACGTTCCTCCCAATTCCTTTCGTGAAGTTCTCATCGTATCCAATGTAGGTTATCCCGTTTTCGTTGCCGTTCTGCATCTTTTCTAGCAAATACTCGCTCCTACATTCGACAGGTAGGAAGACATCAACGGAAGGAAGTATTGCATCATGTTCCGGGTCAATCTCTGGGCCAACCTGGCGATGCTCGTCACCGTGCTTTTCTGGGGGATTTCCTTTATCAGCATCAAGATCGCCGTCACCGAGGTGCCACCGGTGACGTTGGCGCTAATCCGCTTTATTATCGCCTCCGTGATCCTCTGGGGGGCATTGCGCCTTACCGAACCGGGCGCGAAACTGGAAAAAGCCGACCGCCTGCGGATGCTATTGGCCGGGGCGCTCGGCGTCACCTTTTACTTCTATTTTGAAAACAGCGGCGTCAAGTTGACAACGGCTGCCAACGCGTCACTGATCACGTCGATTGTTCCGGTCCTCTCGATCATGCTCGATATCGCCATCTATAAGACGAAGGTGTCCGTCATCCAGTGGGTGGCCATCGCCGCCTCTCTGGTCGGCACATATCTCTCGGTTACCGCCAACGGTCAGATGGACCTGACCTCCGACACCTTTGTGGGAAACCTGCTTGTCCTGGGGGCGATGTTGTGCTGGACCGTCTACACCCTCATGAGCAAGTCTCTCGCCCACTACTCCGGTCTGGCCCTGACCACCTACCAGGCTTTGTTGGGAACGTTGCTGCTCGCTCCACTCTCCCTTCTGGAGCGGGAGCAATGGGGCCTCTTTTCCCTGACTGCCTTCGGCCATATCCTCTTTCTTGCCCTCTGTTGCTCGGCGCTCTGTTATTTCTTGTACATGTACGCGTTGCAACGGCTCGATGTGACGATCACCACGCTCTACTTGAACGTGGTGCCGGTCGTGGGCGTTGTATGCGGGTATATGTTCTTGAATGAAAGCGTCCTCCCTGTCCAGATCGCCGGCGGCGCCATGGTGATTTTATCGATCTTGTTGGTGAACTGGGAGAAAGGGCGCGGCCCTATTGAAACAGAATCAGCAGTGGCAGAAATTCAAAATGGGTTGGGAGAACAACAAAAAGCGTGATGATATGAAAAGAGCCCCGTTCCTTCCAATAGGAAGGCCGGGGCTCTCCCGCTAGACTCAGCGGCTTCATATCGCATCACATCATCTGCCAAGACTCGTCCGTCTCAGTGCCCCTACCAGATGTCCCACCAGGCAGGTGGAAGGCGGTGAGATGACCCAGTATCGCATGAAAAATCTCCGGGGCGGAAAAGTGAAAGGCAGAACAGGGCGTTAGTTGAACTGAGCCACGCTCTTGGCGTTCATATAAAAGTCAACGATATCGGGGCCTGTGATGACGATCGCTTCGGGCATCAGGTTTTCTACGTGGTTGTGGTGCAGGCAGGCGGCGCATATGTACAGTTTGCCGCCCAGGGCGAGAAACTCATCCAGCAATTCCTTGACGGGTCGGAAGGGCGCGCCGATGTCGATGGTGTCGACATGTCCTTGTTCGGCGACACGAACGCCCTCGATCAGCAGCACGAGACCGGCCGTATGCCCTTTTTTCAGCGCCTCCACGGCGAAGGTAAAGGCGACGGTGACGCGGTTCTCATCGGACTTGTCAAAAGACAGGGTGACCAAAAAGGCGGGAAAGTCACGCATAAACGGATGCCTCCAATCAGCATTTCGATGTGATGTTACCCATACCTGGTTGGGGTATTTTAGCGTGATTTCATTATACTGCGGTCTGCGCACGCAGGCAAGGGCGTTGGGAAACAAATAGAAAAAAGGTTTCCCTCTTGAAAAGAAATTGACCCGCTCTTTGGAGGACAGCCTTTCAGTGTATGGAAACGGAAAAAAACGCATTGGAGGATGCTCATGAAACACATTTTTTTCTTGCCAAGTGAAGAAGCGGCGATTGAAATGTTAGCCGTGTTTAACACCACTGAGCTAGAATATCATGGCGTCCACGACTTCACATCGGCATACTCGGGGTTGGGTTTCACGGGGAGGACCTGTTAATAAAAAAAGGCGCCATTCCATACTTTGGCGGCGCGGGAATGCTAGAAATGCGCTACTATGTAGGTATATGGGTTTTTCGCAGGTTTCGGATGATTGGCGGGCCACGGCCAATATGACAGGGCACAGCCAGGCCACGGCGAATGTGGCAGATGTCGCCAATATAACAAGCGGAGGACAATCGGAATGAACTTTTACGAACTTAATGAAGCGAGGCGGCTCCTCGGTGACGGCTGGGTTCTTCTCGGGGACAAGGTCGCCGGGCTCTATAAGCTCTTTTCGGCGATTCAGGAGAAAATGGCGCCCCTAAACGCTGTAGAACGGCAGCGTTGGGGCGAGATCCTGGAAAAAGGCCTGAAACTCAGCGAAGTGGGGAAAGGGGGCGCAGGTCTGGTCCTGCACCTCTTTATCACGTCATTCTTGCTCGAGGTGACCGGTGAGGAGCGCTTCCTCCATGAGATTTACCGGGCGGCCGAGGAGGCGGGGCGACCGCTGAAGGAACGGCTGTTTTTATACTGGCAGATTGTGCGCCGGGGTTTTTTGGACCGCCGGTATCTCACGATGGAAAACGATCTGCGCTTTTGGGCGCTCCATCGTTCACTGGTGTCCGCCTACGGCCAGTTGTTGCCGGAACGCCTCGAGTGGATACCGGCGGAGCAGCGCGACAACAACCGGGTCGTCGTGATCACCAATCAGTACCTGGGCTTGCAGCATGGACCGACGATGACGGCGCTCGATCGCGCCCATGCCTTGCAGGCCGAATTGGGGAAAAAGGTGGTTCTCATCAATACGGCGGAAATGCCCCGGTCGTTGCCCTTGCCTTTTTTCAATCCGCTGCTGGCGACGTTCAAGAGCAACCTCTCCCGCATCGACCTCTCCCGCTTTCAGGGACAGGCCTTTCCCTTTTACCAGTGCAAGGATGAGATGCCCAACCTAGAGGAGATGACGAAAATCATCGCCTGGATCCGAGAGATCCGGCCAGCCTTCATTCTCTCCATCGGCGGCAACAACATCACGGCCGATCTCTGTGGCCGGATCGTGCCGGTGGCGACATTGGGCTGTGTAAACGGGCTCGCTGTTTCAGAGGGGCGGTTCTTCCTGCCCTGGAGCCCTTTGCCGGAGAAGGAACAGGCAGAAACGGTTCAACTGGGGATTGCCGCCGAACGGATCATCCCCTGCGACTTCACCTTCTACATCCGCCCCCAACGCAAAAAGATGACGCGGGCAGACCTGGGCATCGGCGAAAAGGCCTTTGTGCTGGCTATTGTCGGCGGGCGGCTCGATGAGGAAGTGACGCCGGCTTACGCGGAGCAATTGGCCTTTTTCTTAGACCGCAACCCGGAAGCGTTTATCGCCTTCGCCGGTCATTTTGAGCGCTATGAAAAGCACCGGGCGGCCTACCCGGCCTTTGCCCGGCAGACCTGTTTCGCCGGTTTTCAGGACGACATCTTGGCTTTCAACGAGGTCTGTGACGCCTACTTGAACCCGCCCCGGACAGGCGGAGGCACCTCGGCGCTAGAGGCGTTGTTTAAGGGAAATCCGGTCTTTACCCTGCCTGCCGGGGATGTGGCCTATGTGGCCGGACCGCGCTATCATATCGCCGGATTTGCCGATATTGAAACCTTCATGGCGCGCTGGCGCAACGATCCGGCTTTTCGTGAAGAGGAGCGCGCGTCCGCGCGCAGGCGCGCCGGGGAATTGACCGATACGGCGCGGGCGCTGGGCGGGGCGATCGACGCGATGGAACGTTCGTTTTACTATTCTTGACAGACGTCTCAGCCTGGACGCACCTGTGAAAGGCGCCTGGAGACGGATGGGAATGCTTAGTGCGAAAGCGCCTGGTGGAAGGGAATCGCATGCTGGTGTGGAATTAACCGATAAATAAAGCGGAAACCAGGGAAATAGCGGGGGACATTGGAGGCGGCGCTGTGGGGATCGGTCGCAAGATCGCATTGTTGCACATTTCTTTGATCATGTTGTTTGCGCTGGTGATCTTCTTGATGGGGCAGCAGGTATGGGGCGCCAATTACCTCAAATTGGAACGGGATGAGGTAGCCGATAACTCAGCGCGCAGCCTCGCAGCCTGGGAGGGTGAACTGGAACGGATCGGTTCTTTGGCGGAAGACTGGGCGCCTTGGGATGACACCTTCGACTTTGCCCGGAGGCCAACCGACCGGACCTATGTCGAGAAGAACCTGAACGATGCGGCCATGGCCAACCTGGGCGTCGATCTGGTCATCATCGCCGATTGGGATGGCCGGATTCTCTTTGCCAAAGCCCTCGATCTGGAAAAAAAGAGCGAGGTACCAGTTCCGCTAGGTTGGGACGCACATATCCGGCATATGAGTCGAATGGAAACGCTGGCTCTGGGCAAGGATCAGCGCATTGAAAACTTTGTCATGGTCGGTCAGACGCCGGTCTTAGTGGCCGCCCATTCCATTTTGACGAGTGAAAAAGGGGGTCCCAGCCCGGGGCTGCTCGTCTTTGCGCGCAAGGCAGACAACGCCTTCCTGCGGGCGATGGCCAAGCGGACGCAAACGGATGTGGCTTTTCTGAGCGATCCTACAAAAGAGCCTGTCCCCAAGGGACACTTCTTTCAGGAACCCGTCGATAAGGATATCGTTCTCGGCTATGCGCCTTTAACCGACTTGTACGGAACCGGCGGTTACTACCTGGTCAGCACGGTGCCGCGCCTGATCTACCAGCAGGGGCAAGAACAGATGGGCGCCTTCGTGGTGGCTGTGATCGCCTTCGGCCTCTTTTTTGCCGCCGTGACGATCCTGATCCTGCGTTGGTTCCTGCTCCCCCGGCTGCAGCGGATCGATGACTTCATGAACGCCGTGCGGGCGGGAGAGGATCTCTCCATCCGGCTCGACCTGCCAGGCAACGACGAACTGTCGAAAATGGCCACGACCATGAACGCCATGTTGGAGCGGATCGAGGAGTCGAAAGGGCGGATCCTGCGCCTCTACCAGACCGTGCAGATGGAACTGGAGGAGCGGAAGAAGGCCGAGGAGGCCCTCCGGTTCTTAAGCCTCCATGACGCCCTGACGGGGACCTACAACAGGGCCTTTTTCGAAAGGGAACTTGCCCGGCTGGCGGAGGATAAGGTCGGCGGCATCGGCATCATCTGCTGTGACGTGGACGGGTTGAAACTGGTCAACGATACGCTGGGCCATTCGGTCGGAGACGACCTCTTGATTCAGACCGCTCGGATTCTGGAAGGGGTGTTCAGGGAAAAAGGGATCGTGGCCCGCATGGGTGGCGATGAATTTGCCGTGTTGCTCCGGAACGTGGAAGAGGGGCAGGTTCAGCGCGCCTGCCAGCAGATCCGCGAGTCCCTGGAATTGATGAAACCGGAGATCATGGGACTCCGGATGAGTTTGTCCGTTGGCTGGAAGTACAGCAGCCAACCGCCGGCCGATGAGGAAGCGGTCCGAGCGCTGATGCGGGAAGCGGACGACACCATGTACCGGCAGAAGTTGTCGAGCAACCAGAGCAACCGCAACGCCCTCGTGCAGGCGTTGATGAAGATGCTTGAGGTGCGCGATTTCATCACGGAGGGGCACTCTCAGCGCCTGCAGGAACTGGTGGTCAAGTTAGGCAAAGACGTAGGGCTTTCCGACGGCAGGATCACCGATCTATGCTTGTTGGCCCAGTTTCATGATATCGGCAAAGTGGGCATCCCCGATCAGATCCTGTTCAAGCCGGGGCCGCTGACGATAGAAGAGCGCAAGCAGATGGAGCGCCATGCGGAAATCGGCCACCGCATCGCCCAGGTTGTTCCAGGACTGCTGCCGGTGGCCGATCTGATTCTGAAACACCATGAGTGGTGGAACGGCAAGGGGTACCCGCTGGGACTGAAAGAAGAGGATATCCCCATCGAGGCGCGCATCCTCGCGATCACCGACGCCTATGACGCCATGACGAATGACCGGACCTACCGGAAGGCCATGAGTGAGGAAGCGGCGCTGTGCGAGTTGAGACGCTGCAGCGGCGTTCAGTTTGATCCCCGCCTGGTCGATAGGTTTATCGCCATCGCTGGCGAGAGCGGGAAGGAAACGGTTATTGCTTAAGGTGTGCCGCCTGTTGAGCATTCGGGCCTTTTTACGTGTCGATAGAGAAGGCTTTTTGTAGGGACTTCCGAAGGGAGGCGAACTCTCTTTCGGCCAGGTGAATCCACTCCCCGGTTTTTTCCAGAAGAGCGCCATCGAGGCGCTCTTTTTTTGCCAGTTGCTCCAGTTCGGCGCATACTTGCATGAGCCGGCGGGCGCCCAGATTGCCGCTCCCGGACTTGATGTAGTGGGCATGAAACCGAAGCGCCTCCCAGTCCCCCTGTTCACGGGCGGCCTTCAGTGCGGCCAGTCGTGGCGGAATATCCTGTAGGAAGGTGCGAAAAAGAAGGAGCAGTTCTTCCTGATCGAGACATCCGCAGAGTTGCCGGACATTATCGAGGATCTCATGACAGGAAACATCGGTCTGTCTTTCCGTCAGGTAGCGCTCCAAAAGCCGGCGCAGTTGGCGGAAATGGACCGGTTTGGACAGGTAATCGTTCATCCCGGCAGCCAGGCACCTCTCCCGGTCGCCGCCGAGGGCATTGGCGGTGAGGGCGATGATCGGAACGGCCTGTTTGGCGTGCGCGCTTTCCCAATTGCGGATCCGGCGGGTCGCTTCCAACCCGTCCATCCCAGGCATCCGGAAATCCATCAGGATGAGGCGGTAATGGCGGGACAAGGCGGCCGCCACCGCCTGATGTCCGTCATTGACGATATCGATATCGGTGAGCCCCAACTTGTGCAACAGCAACCGCATCAATTTCTGGTTGGTTTCGTTGTCCTCGGCCAGGAGGATCGGCAGATTGGGTAGAGATGGCGGCTTAGGGGGTTCGGGCTCAGCCGTGGGGACGGCGGTTTCCGTGTCCATCGGGGCAATCCGGTCGACGGAGGCGCAAGCAGCGGTTTCCGACAGGGCCGGGGGAGACGGTTCCAAGGAAAGGACGAACCAGAAGGTGGAGCCCTTTCCCAACTGGCTTTTCACGCCGATGTGACCGCCCATCAGTTCGACGAGGCGTTTGGAGATGCTCAACCCGAGGCCGGTTCCGCCAAAACGGCGGGTCGTCGACAGGTCGGCTTGGGAAAAAGGGGTAAAGAGGGTGGATAGGGTGGCGGCATCGATACCGATACCGCTGTCGAAGACACAGAAACGAACGGACAGGGCGGATGCCGTCTCCTGTTCCACAGTGACCTCGAAGCGCACCGATCCCTGATCGGTGAATTTGATGGCGTTTCCGATGAGGTTGAAGAGCACCTGCTGCAGGCGCAGCGGATCGCCCCGGACAAGGCGACGCAACCGCGCATCCAGGGCGACGGAGAAGCAGAGCCCTTTCTCCTTGGCCCGAGGCGCGAGCATCTTGACGAGTTCCTCTATCGACTGGGCCAGGTTGAAGTCAAGGATCTCCAGGTTCATCCGGCCGGCCTCGATTTTGGAGATGTCCAGGATATCGTTCAGGATGGACAGCAGAATCTCGGCCGAACTGCGCAGCGTAACGGCATAATCGCGCTGCGTCTCGTCCAGCGGCGTGTCGAGCAGCAATTCTGTCAGTCCCAGGATACTGTTCATCGGCGTCCGGATTTCATGGCTCATGACGGCCAGAAACTCACTCTTGGCCCGGTCGGCCTGGACGGCCAACTCCTTGGCTTCCTGCAGGGCTTCTATGGCTTGCCTGCGTTCTGTCGTGTCCTCGGCGATCCCGGCGGTCCGGGCGATGCGGCCCTGATCATCAAAGACGGGGAAACTGCGCGCCCAGATCCAGCGAAAGGAACCGTCGGGACGGAGGATCCGGTACTCCTCGTCAAAGACGCCCGTTTGTCGAAAGGAACCGGAAAGCACCTGCAGGATACGCGGCCGATCATCCGGGTGGATGGACTGGACGAACTCGTTCGGGTTGGCATAGATGACGTCGCGGCTGCGTCCCCAGACCGCTTCGTAAGCCGGGTTGATGTAGAGCATCTGCTGGGGCGTTCGCAACCAGACCACCTGCCGGAGGTTCTCGGCCAGTTGCCGTAGATTCTCTTCACTTTCGCGAAGCTTCTTCTCCATAGCTTTTTCGCGGGTGATGTCTGTTGTCAGGCCGTCGACGCGGATGAAACGACCGTCCCGCTGCACGGGAGCGGCTCGTTTATGTATCCAGCGGAGTTCCCCGTTGGGCAGAAGGATCCGGCAGGTCTTATCGAGCGGGAGACCTCTGCGAAAGTCAGGGAAAATGGACGCAAAAAGAGGGCGATCATCTGGGTGGATCATCTCCATCCAGAGATCGGGGGTTTCAAAAAAGGCCTGCGGCGGGCGGCCGAGGATCTGTTCGCTGTTCGGCGTGATTTGCAACAGGCGGTTTTCGAGGAGATCGAAGGACCAGAAGACATGGTCCAACTGGATGAAGGTATTCCACAACTGTTCCCGGGCTTCTTCCGATTCGCGCAGGCGGCGCGCCAGTTCGGCCTGATTGTCGCGATTTTCCATGATAATACCTCCATGCCCGGAAAACAAAGGCGGCGGTTGCATGTAAGTATTTATTTAATATATCTACAGTTTTCCATAATCATCATACCATAGGATTGACTTCAGGAGAACAACCATCAAACCCTTTCCAAATGCCGTCCACTTTTTGGCGTGTATGTTTTTGCGCCGCTCTGCCATGCTATGTCTGATAGGAAGCAAGAGGAGTGGTCGCATGCAACCGAAACGGGCCGAAGAGATACTCAACTCGCCGTCGACGATCGAGGTGCTCTACCAGCACAGTCCCGTCTGGATTGAGAAGATCGATCAGCACAACGGGATCGCCCAGGTAAAGCTTCTGGGGCCGGGAAACCAGATCGAGGTGCCGATCGCCGATTTGCAGGAGCGTCACTAGGGTACAGGAGCGCCAACTGGGTAGAGAAGCACCACAGTACAGAAGCGCCGGTAGGGTACAAAAGCCCCACTGGCACAGGCGCGCCGCGAAGGGTGCTGAAAAGGAATCGCCCTCCTCGTCCATGATGCGATGGATGGGGAGGGCGATTTTTATTTATATTGGAGACGTTGTTGTTGGCTCGACAGGGACACTTACGGTTACAGGCGGGTTGCAGGCTCTTCCGAGCAGGCTTCCGGGGCGCGCGCGCCTTCCTGCGCCAGCGGTGAAATGACCGGCGCTGACGGTGTGGACACTTCCTCGCGAGACTTGTGCCGGACGATGAGGGCCAGGCCGCCGATGCCGAAGATTCCCCCAAAGACGATGCTTTTCAGGTAGAAGTAGTACTCGTTGTAGTAACGGAGAAAGCCGTTGTTGGGCAGGGGCGTGTCCAAGATGATCAATGCGGACAGGGTGAGCAGGATGACGCCCAGCCGACCGGGGCGGCGATGCCATGTGTCGACAAACCAATCAAAGACCTCGATGTTGTCGTCCGGCATGGGGATGCCTGCCTGGCGTTTTCGCATGGCATGGTGGGCGTCAAAAAAGCCGTAGCCGATAATCACCGGCAGCACGAGGCCGAAGGAGTCGGGAAACACGTTCCACTGCGTCAGTGCCACGGTGCCCCAGAAGAGGGCGAGCAGTTGGACGCCGCGGCGCATCAGACCGAGATACATCTGGCCTACTCCCGGCATGAGGGAGATCGCCATAAAGCATAAGCGCTGCAAGGCGGTGCGCTTCCGAGGTGGCGGCGCCGCGTCGTTTGCCGGCGTCGCGCTGCCGGTAGGGATTCCGCCAACGGTAGGAACGGCGGTTCCCGCCCCGTTCGGCCGGAAGCCTGCGCCGGCATAGGTGGACGATGTCCTCGGCTGACCGGCTTCGGCGGCGCATTGGGGGCAGATCCAGCCTTGTTGCACCGGCAAGAGCGGCCCGTTGTGAAAGCCGCAGAGGGCGCAGGCAGGGCGTTTGGGATGGTCGGCGTGGTCATTGTCGGGGGAAAACATGGCGGTCACCTCATAATCGTTTTTCCGTGGCTGCTCATGGGGCTGCGAGCGGCAGTTGGATGAGGAAGGCGGCGCCCCCTTCGGGCGGCGTGGGCTCCAGGAGGATGCTGCCGCCATGGGCGGCGATGATCTCGCGGCTGATGGCCAGGCCGAGGCCGGTGCTGCCCTTTTTGCTGTTGCGGGCCGTATCGGCGCGAGCGAAGCGCTCGAAGAGGCGCTCGCGCAGGTGGACCGGCACGCCCATGCCTGTGTCAGCGATGCGCAACAGCGCCGTTTCGCCCTGGGCGATCAGGGTGACGTGGACGTGGATGCCGGGCGCGTTATGTTCGATGGCGTTTTTCAGCACGTTTTTGACGGCCCGCTCCAGGTGAGGTGCGTCGACGCTGGCCCACAGGGTCGTTTCCGGGATGTCTGCGTTCAGGTGTTGCCCCGCCAGTTCGATGTCGGGGAGGATGTCGGCGGTCCAGCGACGGACGAGCTCGGCCAGGTCGGTGGGACGTCGTTGCAGGGTGAAGTCGGGATGGACCAGTTTGGCCGTCAGGAAGAGGTCATCGACGATGCGCCCCATGACGAGGGCTTTGGCGTGGATGATCCGGCCGTATTTGCGTGCCTGCTCCGGCTCCTGGTAGGCGATGTCGCTGAGGGCTTCGGCGTACCCCTCGATGGAGGCGAGCGGGGTGCGCAGGTCATGGGAGAGGCCGGCGAAAAGGTCCCGCTGTTTGCCGGCGATCTCCTGTTCTCGCTGTTTCAGGGCGCCGAGGGCGCTGTTCAACTGGTTGAAGACGGCGAAGAGGTCGCCGAATTCGTCTTTGCGCCAGGATTGGATGCGGTAGCTCGTATCGCCGCGTCGCATGTTCTCCAGGCCGCCGGCCAGTTTTTTCAGGGGCGCCCGCAACAGCCAGGAAAAGGCGAGGGCGGCCACCAGATTGACGGCCAGGATGCCGGCGCCGGCTGTCAGGGGGACGCCGGCGAGCAGGACGGTCCGTTCTTGGGCGTCAGGACGACGGGGAGGCTCATGGGGCGGCGGTTCGTAGCGGAGGAGCAGGTAGTAGGTTTCACTGTCTACAACCAGCGAAGCCGCCGCGTAACGGGTCTTTCCGTTGCCGCTCTCCTGATTCCGCGATACCGGATCGCTTTCGAAGAGGACGTTCACACCGTCGACGAAATCCTGCGGCGGCACGCGGATCGCTTCAATCAACTGGGCCGGGGTGTAATGGTCGGGGTAGTGATCGTTGGCGGCGATGGCGGGGTCATTGCGCGGGTTCCAGGTCGTCTTCGTGGCCAGCACCTGACCGGTCTCGTCCAGGAGTTGCACCGAAGCCGGCCAGAAGTGCAGATCGGAATCAAAGGAGAGTTCCTCAATCAGGCGTTGGCGGGCTGCGCCCTGACCGGCGCGGTTGTTCTTTTGGTCGCCTTGTTGATGACGCTGCTGGTTACCCTGCTGGGGAGACGCCATGCTGATAGGACCGGGGTTCGGCGGGTACTTGGGATTCCTGCCTGCAGTAAGCCCCGGGTCGACGGACGCTGCCGGTTCGGTCTGGAAGCGCTCCTGCCAGCGCTCGATCTGGGCGATGGCCTGGCGGTGCTGAACGCTGCGGTCTCCGGGACGCAGCAGTTCCTGGTAGAGGATCAGCATGCCCAGCAGGGTCGATGCGGCGGTGACGACGGAGATCAGGAGGAAGAAAAAGAAGGCCTGGGTGCGGATCTTCATGGCCGCTCCTCCTGAGGTCGCGGCGCCGGCATCGGCATTGACTCCCGCACCGGCACCGGCACCGGAGCCGACGCCGGCGCCTTCAGCCGGTAGCCGAGGCCGCGGATGTTTTCCAACCAGTCGCCGGCGCCGGGCAGGGCGTCGTCGAGTTTGCGGCGAAGGCTGCGGACATGGACCATGATCGTGTTGTCGTTGCCGTAGTAGGGCTCGTGCCAGACCTGTTCGTAGACCTGCTGCTTTGTGTAGACGCGGCCCGGTGTGGCGGCGAAGAGGCGCAGCAGTTCCCACTCCTTGGCGCGCAGGTCGAGGGCGGCGCCGTTCAGTTGCGCCTCGGCGCGGATAGGATCGAGATAGAGCGGGCCGACGGCGATGGGCGCTTCGACGGTTATCTGGCGGTTGCGGCGGCGCAGGTGGGCATTGACGCGGGCCACCAACTCGCGGGGGCTGAAGGGCTTGGCCACATAGTCGATGGCCCCCAGGTTGAGGCCCAGGATGCGGTCGGGTTCGTCGCCGCGGGCTGAGAGGATGAAGAGGGGGCATTCCAACTCGTCCCGCAGCATCCGGCAGACGTCCAGGCCGTTTACCTTGGGCATCATCACATCGAGGATGACCAGGTCCGGTCGTTCAGTGCGGGCCAGCCGCAACGCTTCTTCCCCGTCAGCGGCGAGCAGCACGGCGTAGCCGTCATGTTCCAGGTAGCCGGCGACGAGTTCGCGCAGTTCCGGGTCATCGTCGGCCAGGAGGATGCGCAGGGGCGGCCCGTTGGCGTCGCGACTGCTGGGCGGTGCAGGTTCCAATCGGCCATGTCTCCTTTCGGCACGCTTGTCTATCGCCTGTTGAAAGGCGCTTTTCAAGCGGCGGTTTTTTCACCAGGGGGAGGGAATCAGCGGTCTCGCTAAGAACAGTATAAGGGATGCGCCTTTCGTGAAAATAAGACGAATCTTAATTCAGCCTTAAATCAGGGGACAAGTTTTCTGTGAACGGTAATGGATGCCGGGCGGGTGTCCCTTTGTGGCGATGGCGGAGGTGTATGCGCTTGAGGTTCAAGGTGGTCACGACCGGGAAGGTCCTTCTTTGCCTGTTGGCGTGCGGGCTTTTTCTTACTGGTCCGTTGCAGCCGATGTTCGCTGCCGACCGGCGAGCCGTTGCAGGTGAGGTGGCGGCAGTTCCCCTGGAGAACGCTGCAACGAGCACGGAGACATCCGGCGTTCCCTTTATCTACGATGGCTTTGAGGCAGGGCTTGTCGATTGGACACTTCAATCGAAGGGCAACGGGGGCGAAGGGACCGTCAGCCTGGAAAGCGGATCTTATACAGGGCGCGGCGATTCTGCCGGCGGCAGCAATGCCGCCTGGGGCGGTTATGCTAGCGCGGGCGGCTATGGCGCTGGGGGCGGCGATTCTCCCGCAGGCGTCCATTCTGTTCGAATCGCCCCGGCAGGCGATGGTGAGTGGCGCTTTTCGACCCCCAAAAAAATCCCTGTCGCCACCGGTGATCTCCTTGAACTGAAAGGATGGATCAAGCGCCTGGGAAGCGGGGCCGCGACGCTAAGCGCAAGGGGCTGCGATGCGCGAGGGAATGCGGTGGAATGGCAGATCGACGCGCCGGTGATCGAGGGGGATGCGGCATGGGGTGTCGTCGCCACCCGCCTGGTGATTCCGCCCGGCATCGCCTATATCCAGCCCCAACTGGCGGGGCAGGGCGGCGGCGTCACCTGGGCCGATGACCTGTCGCTTACCCCGGTGATGGCGCCCAGGCGGAATCCGGCTATGCCTGCGCAAGCGCGTACAGAAAATGCGGTTTTCTCCATCGCCGTACATACGGACGATCTGACGCTGGCTGTCACCGACAAGCGGACAGGCCAGGCATGGCGGCAGCAGGCGCTGCGTTCCGACTTTATCCTGATCGATATCCAGTCTGGCAAGCAGATTGTGATGGCATTGCGGCATATCGCCAGCGGGAACGATGTGCTGGCCACTATCAAGCCAATCGGCGACAGCCCCGAATTTACCGTCACCCTGTCGGGGGAAGGGATGCTGGGGTCGGCGCTGCGCTTTCCCCATCCCTTTGTCAGCGGGCCGGGAACACAAGCGGTGATCCCGCGCGGACAGGGCATCCTCTGGCCTGCCGATGCCCCCTCCCTTCCCTTCATGCGTCTTCCCGCCTACAGCGGGGAAGGACTTGCGATGCCTTTTTGGGGCATCACCGACGGCGAGCGGGGGTTAATGACCCTTCTGGAGACGCCGGACGACAGTGCTGTTCATTTGGAGCGGATCGAGGGGAAACTGGCTTTGTCGCCCCAGTGGGAACCGCAAAAAGGACGATTCGCCTATGACCGACGCCTCCGCTATATCCTCTTTGACCGGGGCGGTTTTGTGGCCATGGCCAAGCGTTACCGGGAATATGTCCGGTCAGGCGACCGGTTCGTCTCCTTGGAGAAAAAAGCCCGCGATAATCGTGAACTGAACAAACTGATCGGCGCCGCCAATATCTGGTATGAGGGAAAGGGCGATCCGGAGGTTGCGGGGGAAATGAAGGCCTTGCAATTCGACAAGGTGCTGTGGAACCATGTCGAGGGCGACACTCAGGCTGCCCTAGGGCCGGAAGCCATTCAGCAGATCAATGCCTTGGGATATCTCTGTGGGCGGTCTGACCTGTTTCATCAGGTCGTGAACCCGGAGAAGGCGGAACATCTGGCGGCGGGGCTGGATCCGCGCTGGCCCCAGTCGATCTGGCCCGACGGACTCGTCACTGGTCCCGATGGCGAGTGGGTGCGCGGCTGGAAGGCCAAAGCCAAGGACGGCGGGTGGATCGACGGCGCCATTGTCAGTGACGAAGCGGCGCTGAGCGTCGCCCGCTGGCGGATTCCCACGGTGTTGAAGGACTCCCCTTATGGCGCTTGGCTGATCGACGGGGTGACTTCTCTGCCCTGGCAGGAAGACTACCATCAGCGCCATCCGATGACACGCAGCCAGAGCCGGCAGTCGAGAATGAACCTGCTCAAAGTCGCCTCCAGCGAACTGAAACGGGTGACCGGGAGTGTCGGCGGCCATGACGCGGCAACACCCTTTGTCCACTATTTCGAAGGGATGATGGGTGTGACGCCGCAGGCTGGTCCGGGCGGCGGTGTTGATTCCACCGCCGGGGGAAAGGCCGGGTCACAACCGGCTGCCGCCCTTTCGGCGGATCACCGGTACGGGATTCCCTTGTGGGAACTGGTGCATCATGACAGTGTCTTGTCCTACTGGCGGCGCGACGAAGGCAACAACAGCCTGCCGGAGCAGTGGGAAAAGCGGGATCTTTTCAACATCCTTTACGGGACGCCGCCGCTGTACACCCTCGACCGGGACGGGTGGAAAAAAGACAAGCAGCGCCTTGCTGAAAGCTATCAGAAGGTCAGTTCCGTCGCCCGGAAGGTGGGAACGGCTGAGATGACCGATTTTCGCTTTCTGACACCGGACCGGTCGGTGCAGCAGTCGGTCTTTGCCAACGGCGTGACAGTGACGGTCAATTTCGGCAGCCATGCATACACCATCAATGCCTGGTCGGAACTGAAGCCGATGGGATATCTGGTGACGGATACGAAAAAATAAAGCCGGCAAGACGCTCTCAAGCGCTGCCGGCGGTATGCTAGATGAGGTGGATGACAACATGACAAACCTGACCTGTTCTTTTGACGAACGAATCGAACGGCGCCGCACCAACTGCTTAAAATGGGATGCCCTCCGTGACGCTTTCGGGCAGGAAGACCTGCTGCCCCTTTGGGTGGCCGATATGGACTTCCCATCGCCGCCGGCGGTGATCGAGGTCCTGCAGGAGAAGGCCGCCCACCGGGTCTACGGCTACCACGTCCGCAGCGAATCCTTTTTTGAATCCGTCGTCGAATGGTTTGGACGCCGCCATGGCTGGGCTATCGAGCGGGAGTGGATCGCCCTGACGCCTGGGGTGGTGCCGTCGATCTGCCTGGCCATCCAGGCTTTCACAGCCCCTGGCGACGGCGTCGTCATCCAGTCGCCTGTCTACCCGCCCTTTTTCCGCTGTGTCAACGAAAACGGCCGCCGGCTGGTGGAGAACCCGCTCCGCCAGGTGGACGGCTGCTATGAGATCGACTTCGACGACTTGGCAGCCAAACTGGATGACGGTGTCAGGATGCTGGTCCTCTGCAGCCCCCACAACCCTGTCGGGCGCGTCTGGACCGAGGCGGAATTGCGCCGGATCAACGAGCTCTGCCGGGAGCGGGACATCATCGTCCTCTCCGATGAGATCCACTGCGACCTCGTCTTCCGGGGACATCGCCACATCCCCTTCGCCGCTTTGGGCGCCGATGCGGCGGCCCGCACGGTCACCTGTGTGGCGCCGAGCAAGACCTTCAATATCGCCGGGTTGAACACGTCTTTTGTGATCATCTCTGACGGCGGGCTGCGGCGGCGCTTCCGGAAGCATATGGCCGCCCTCAGCCTGGGGGAAGGGAATCTCTTCGGCGTCGCGGCGTCGGAAGCGGCGTACCGGCACGGCGACGCCTGGCTCGATGCGCTGCTTCCATACCTGGAGGACAATGCCGACTATTTCGTGCGCTATGTGCGCGAGCGGCTGCCTGAACTGCAGGTGGTGAAACCGGAAGGGACCTACCTGGGCTGGCTGGACTGCCGCAGTTTGGGACTGGCCCCGGCGGAACTAAAACGATTTTTCGTCGAGAAGGCGAAGGTGGGGTTGAATGACGGTCTCACCTTCGGCCGGCCCGGCGCCGGGTTCGCCCGCATCAACTTCGGCTGTCCGCAAGCGGTCTTGGCCGAGGGGATGCAGCGGATCGAGGCGGCGCTGCGCAGCAGGTGATATTATGAAAAAAGAACTGCCAAAGAGGAGACAGGCGATCCTGCAACCTCTTTGGCAGTTTTTATTACCTTTTACAAATTAACAGCAGCAGCCGCTCCGGCGATAAGCGCCATGGTGGGTCGGGCCGACGTAGCCGTTGAGGGGGAAGCCGAGACGGATCGCTTCAGTGATGAATTTCTTCGCCGTTCCGATGGCGTCGCGGACGGACTCGCCTTTGGCCAGTCCGGCGGCGATGGCTGCCGAGGTGGTGCAGCCGGCGCCATGGGTGTAGGTGGTGTTGAACCGCTCCGACTCCAGGACCTCGAAGGTCTTGCCATCGAAGAGCAGGTCGATGGCCGTCTCGCCGGCCAGCTTGCCGCCGCCCTTGATCAGGACATAGGCGACGCCGAGCTTGTGGATGGCTTCTGCGGCTTCCTTCATATCGTCGAGTGTTTTGATCGGGGCATGGCCGCTCAACTGGGCCGCCTCAAAGAGGTTCGGCGTGACGACGGTGGCCCGGGGGACGAGCACATCGCGCAGGCTGACCAGGTTGTCCGGCTGCATGACCTCGTCGGTGCCCTTGCAGACCATGACCGGGTCGACGACGACGTTCTTCAGGTTGTGGCGGTCGATGGTGCGGGCGGCCACTTCGACGATCTCAGGGGTGCCGAGCATCCCTGTCTTCATGGCCTCGACGCCGATGGAGAGGATCGTGTCCAACTGGGCTTCCAAGGTCTCGATGGCGATGGGGAAGACCTTGTGGGACCAGTCCTTCGGGTCCATGGAAACGATGGTGGTGATGGCCGTCATGCCGTAGACGCCCAGTTCTTGAAAGGTCTTCAGATCGGCCTGGATGCCGGCTCCGCCGCTGCTGTCGGAACCGGCGATGGTTAACGCCTTGGGAATGGTCATGGGATGCTCCTCCTCATTGCTTGCCGTCAGTCGACGAAATCATTGCTATGGTTTGTATCCCGAGTGTCGCCGTAAAGTATGCGCGTCTCCGGCAGCCGCAGGCATTTGGCGGCATGCTTCTATGGAAAAGGCAGGCCTTTCTGCGACAGGCGGAAAGTCTTCCTCAATTATAACAACCCTTGTAACAATGGCAACCCTTCCAACAAGCCCAACCCTTCCACGAAGGCCATGCTTACAGCGGCCACTGGCTCAGGCTTTTGCCCGACTTTCCCCCAGTGCGCTCTTTATTATCGAAACGAAAATCGCACTCCCTCTGTTTTCACTCTTTGGGCGCGTCTCCGGTTATGATAAACTACAATTTGTAGAAGAATAACAATTAACAAGAAAATCCATTGGGGGATTTTTTTAAGAAAGGTGAGCGCTGTGGAAGGCAAATCACTCCCGCCGAATTTTATCAAAAGCATCATCCTTGAGGATATAGAATCGGGCCGGGTCAAAGAGGTCGTCACCCGCTTTCCGCCCGAACCGAACGGCTATCTGCACATCGGACACGCCAAATCGATCTGCCTGAACTTTGAACTGGCCGACGAATTCAAGGGTCGCACCCACCTGCGCTTCGATGACACGAACCCGCTGAAGGAAGACACGGAGTATGTCGAGTCGATCAAAGAAGACGTGCGCTGGCTCGGCTTCGAGTGGGAGAAGCTGTTCTTCGCCTCTGACTATTTTGATGAGATGTACAACCGGGCCGTCATCCTGATCCAAAAGGGCAAGGCTTATGTGGACGAACTGTCGGCTGAGGAGATCCGCCAGATGCGCGGCACTCTGACCGAGCCGGGCAAGGAGAGCCCCCACCGCAACCGCAGCGTCAAGGAGAACCTGGACCTCTTCGCGCGGATGCGCAAGGGCGAGTTCAAGGACGGAGAGAAGGTGCTGCGGGCCAAGATCGACATGGCCTCGCCGAACATCAACATGCGTGACCCTGTCCTCTACCGCATCGCCCACGCCAGCCACCACAACACGGGCGACGAGTGGTGCATCTACCCCATGTACGACTTCGCCCATCCCCTGGAGGACGCTGTCGAGGGCGTCACTCACTCCATCTGTACCCTCGAGTTTGAAGACCACCGCCCCCTCTATGACTGGGTCATCGAGGAGTGCGAGATGGAATGCCGCCCCCGCCAGTACGAGTTCGCCCGTTTGAACCTGACGAACACGGTCATGAGCAAGCGCTGGCTGAAAAAGCTCGTCGATGAGGCCATCGTCGACGGCTGGGACGACCCCCGCATGCCCACCATCTCGGGCCTGCGCCGGCGCGGTTACACGCCCGAGGCGATTCGCGCCTTCGCCCGCGAGATCGGCGTCGCCAAGGCCAACAGCACCGTCGATTCGAAGATGCTGGAGCACTTCATCCGTGAGGATCTGAAGCTGAAAGCGCCGCGGACGATGGCCGTCCTGCGGCCTTTGAAGGTGGTCATCACCAACTACCCCGAAGGCCAGGTCGAGATGCTGGAAGCGGAAAACAACGCCGAAAACCCGGAGATGGGCCACCGCCAAATCCCCTTCTCCCGGGAAATCTACATTGAGCAGGACGACTTCATGGAGAACCCGCCGAGCAAGTACTTCCGCCTCTTCCCCGGCAACGAGGTGCGGCTGAAACACGCCTACTTCATCAAGTGCCACGATGTGGTCAAAGACGCCGAGGGCAAGATCGTGGAACTGCACTGCACCTACGACCCGGCCACCAAGAGCGGCTCCGGCTTCGAGGGACGCAAGGTGAAAGGGACGATCCACTGGGTTGAGGCCACTCAGGCGCTTCCCGCCGAGTTCCGCCTCTATGAACCGCTGATCCTGGACGATACGGCGGGGGAAGACAAGCCCTTCCTGGAGCGGATCAACCCCAACTCCATCGAGGTCTTGCAAGGCTGCGTGGAGCCGAACATGGCCGAAGCGAAGGGGCAGGACAAGTTCCAGTTCTTCCGCCATGGATACTTCAACGTCGATACGAAGCAGTCGACGAGCGACAAAAAGGTCTTCAACCACATCGTCTCGCTGAAGAGTTCCTTCCAGCTTCCGAAGTAGTTGCATAAAGTGTACGCCACCACCTGAGGGATATTTTCTACAAAGGGTGGTGGTTTTTTTCTAGGTGAGTGAGGCCTGGCGCACATTGAAATCCATGTATCGGGGTGAAGAGCTGTGGGAAAATATCTTTACCGAATGGCGGACAAGTCTGACGTCGCCGGTCTGGTTGAATTGGAAGCATTGCTGTTAGAGGAAATCATTCAGAGAACCCATATCGCCCACTTCCAAATTGATCAGGCGGAAATCCAACGAAACATTGAACAGTTCATTGAGACGCAGAAGATGTGGTTTTTTATCGCCGTTGATGATGCCGGGAACGGCAGGCAGTGCGTCGGCTTCATCGGGTTGACCGAGGCCCATGCCCTCTATACCCATGGGAAATACGGGATCATCACCGAGTTTTATGTACGGAACGCTTACAGGGACAAAGGCGTTGGCAACCGCCTGCTTCAAGAGGCTCTGCAGTTTGCACAAATGCAGGAGTGGAAACGGTTCGAGGTGACCACGCCACCCTTGCCGGAGTTTGAAAACAGCCTGCGCTTTTATACGAAGAACGGTTTCAGTATCACCGGGGGGAGAAAGCTGAAGGCCGAGGAAAAAAGACAAACCCGATAATATCAATCGAGGTGATTCCCATGGAAAAAGCGGCTACAGAGGGAAGATACGAACTTGCCACCTTCGCCGGCGGCTGTTTCTGGTGCATGGTGACGCCCTTCGAGGAGATGGACGGGATCATCCGCGTCGTCTCCGGCTACACGGGCGGGAAGACGGAGAACCCCACCTATGAAGAGGTCTGTTCCGAGCGGACCGGCCACTATGAAGCTGTCCAGATCACCTTTGACCCGGCCGTTTTTTCCTACGAAAAACTGCTGGACATCTACTGGCAGCAGATCGACCCGACCGACCCCGGCGGACAGTTTCATGATCGGGGGTCTTCCTACCGGACGGCCATCTTCGTTCACAGCGAGGCGCAGCGGGAAAAAGCGGAGGCCTCCAAGCGAGCGCTCGAAGCGAAGGGCATCTTCGACAAGCCCGTCGTGACGCCCATCCTCCCGGCGGGTCCCTTTTACCCGGCAGAGGCGTACCACCAGGACTACCACAAGAAAAACCCTGTCCGTTACGGCCTGTACCGGCTCGGGTCGGGGCGGGACGCCTTTATCGCCCGCCATTGGAAGAAGCACAACCCGGAAACGGTCAAACAGGAGAAGGCCCCCTCGAAAAATGACCGCTCTGAGAACGGCCAGTCATTGAAGGGCCAATCGGAGAGGCACCCGTCGAAAGAGCAGCGCTGGAAAAAAGACCGTTCAGACCTGCGCGAACGGCTCACCCCGATGCAGTATGAGGTGACCCAGAACAACGCCACCGAGCCGCCCTTTCGCAACGAGTTCTGGGACCACAAGGGCAAGGGCATTTACGTCGATGTCGTGTCCGGCGAGCCCTTGTTCAGTTCCCTGGACAAGTTCGACTCCGGTTGCGGCTGGCCCAGTTTCACCCGGCCGCTCCATGAAGAAAACATCGATGAGAAAGATGACACCAGCCACGGCATGATCCGCACGGAGGTGCGCAGCCGCAACGCCGACTCCCACCTCGGCCATGTCTTCGACGACGGCCCGGCGCCGGGGAGGCTTCGCTACTGCATCAACTCGGCGGCGCTGCGCTTCATCCCGAAGGAGGACCTGGAGAAAGAGGGTTACGGCGAGTACCGGCGACTGTTTGGGGAAGGAAAATAACACATGAAGATAAAGGAGATTCGCTATGGCTTTTTAGCCTTACTCGTCGCAACGGCGCTCTTTCTCAGCGCCTGCCAGCCTATCGGGCCTCAGGCAAAGCCGACGAATGAGGGAAAGGTCGAAGCACAGGCAACACAGGTAACCCAGGCATCACAGGAGAGTCGGGCCGCCACACCGGAATACGCAAACAAAAGAGTTTCCTATTCAAAAGACAAAAAACGATTCGTCACCGTCGACGGTCAACAATTTACGGTAACAGATGCAGCAAGCATACAAAGCCAACCGATAGACACGGAAGTGGACGCTCACGGGACCATGCCCAAGTTCTGGTCTGATTCCGGTGAGAAAATCGCCTATACCAAAATGGACGGCGAGGTTGCTGCCGGCATCTTTGTGTATGATCTGAAAACAGGGGAGCGCATCAAAGTGTCTACGCAGGCGGAAGATGTAAATCACCATACCGTGTTCCTCCTGTGGGAAGGTGATGACGCCATCATCGCCTACGAGAGCCCGCTCAGTTCGCCGGAGCAAACCATCAAGATCGTGAAATACGGTCTGGATGGTTCGAGGAAAACGCTGGCCCTCTTTAGCGTTAAAAAAGACGCTCCCTTGTTTGAAGACGCCAGTGACAAACATGTACTCGCGAGAGAAAGGATCAGCAACCGGATTTCCTTATACGACAGACATACATTTTCGAAAATCAAGGATCTGGCAGGACCCGCGCCTCAGCATGTGATGAGAAAGGCGCGTTTTGCGGAAGGCGCAAATCAAGTAGTCATTGGCGAATTTACAGCCGAAAACGGGTCGATAAAGAAGGACAAACATTTTACGGTACATTTGAATTGAAAACTGTCCGCTTGACAACCGGGAACATCCTATACTATTTTATGTACAGATAAATCTTCTAAGAGGCGTTATACTATTTAGCCATGTAGCTACACACCAACTTAAAACAAAATGTCCTGGCTTTTGTCTTTAGAAAACCAGGACATTTTTTGCATTGTGCACATCAAGGGTCGATTATTTTAGAGAACGGGGTTTAATGATGACTGTCGCAAACTTCGAAGCCACCGGGTTGGATCGGATAGCCAGATGGATAGAGAGAAACCGGATCAAAACCATTGATGCGTTGGGTCTAAAGCAGGTGTTGAACACCATCCATATCTCCTTCACGCTGGAGGGGATCGATCGGGTGCAGAGCACCTTGATCTGTGAACTGAAAGACTCCTATGTGCAGCAGAGCCAGCGGTACGTCACCCTGGCTGCCGACGCCTACCGTCTGCCTCAACTGGACGGGGAAGACCGGCGAAAGACGGAGGAGATCACCCAAAAGGCCTTCCGGTTATATGCGAAGATGTCCCAACTGAAGGACCCGAACGCCAAGGGAAGGCCGAAAGCGGAGAACTACCTCTACGGCATACCGATCGAAGATGCCCGCTACATCCTGCCCCTTTCGACGAAAACCAACGTCAGTGTGGCCATGTCGGGCGATAAGTTGGTCGACCTCTTCCGGTTGCTCAACGACAAAAAGTACGGCGCCATGTTCGATGAGATCCGCAACGAACTGACAGCGTTCCTGCCTGAGAAGCTGACGGCGCTGCTGCCGGACGAATATGACAGTGACGCTGAGCATGAAGCCATCCGAGATTTTCACCTGGAAGATCTCAAAAAAATCGACAACGAGAACAACCTTGTGTTGCTGAGCCGTTTCGAGGACCTGGACATGAAAGTCGGTTTCGGCGCCTTGACCAGCACCTCAAAAAACACGCCCTCCCAGGAGATCGCCCGTTTCGGGTCGGAGGCGGCAAACCAGGCTAGGGCTGTGACGCAGCGCGTTCTCGGGTATGGTCACGAGAGCATTGCCGAGCAGGCCAGAACCACCTTCGGCATGATGTGCAGTCTCGTCACCTATCATCAACAACTGCGGCACCGGCTCAGTCAGAATTACCGGGAGAATCTGACCGAGTTGATTCGGGACGCCGCCAGGCCCGTCAAAGTGCCCGACAGCATCCGGCAGTCGCCGTTTTACTCGGAATTTATGGAACTGGTCGAGGAGTGCAGGAACTGGCGCCGGGTGATCGCTCAAAAATACGGCGATGAAAAAGCCCTTTCGTTGCTGCTCAACTGCGATCAGATCAAGTTGATCATCGCCACCAACGCGAGAATCGATATCGGAATGTTAGCGGACCGCACATGCATGAACGCCCAGTGGGAGATCAGAGAACTGGCGATCAAAAAGCTGAAGGCGCTTCGCTCTCTGTCGGAGGTGCTCTATGAGAGAGCGCTGCCATCCTGTGTGCTCGGCAAGTGCCGGGAGGGGAAGCTGAGTTGTGGGCGGCAAGCGGAAGTGAAGGCGCGGTTTCTGCCGGCCGACTAAAGGGAATCGGTTGTGTGAGGAGGGAGTAACCCCAGTCGGAGGGTCTCTCTTTTTTTTATCCATCTGGAAATCCAAAGGGCAATTCTTGTGATTGCGAAATTTTTCATCTATTATGGAAACATACGTCGCCGCGTCAGAAAACAAACAAAGGGAAAAGCGGCAGCCCAGCAGACACTCAGGGAAAACAAATTCGAGTCGGCAACAGAAGAGTGGAAGACGAGTCGGAAACACACGTGTCGGAAACAGACGAGCCGGAAACACACAAGGAGGAGACACAAATGGGACTAAGAAACGAACGACTCTACTTCATCGACAACCTGCGCGTGTTCATCATCTACCTGGTGATCGCCCTGCATACGGCCATGGGCTACATGACCTACGCCCCCGAATGGTGGTATGTGGTCGATCATCAACGCAGCCTCGCCTTTGACATCTTCGTGCTGATCGTCGATGTCTTCATCATGCCGGCCATGTTCTTCTTTGCCGGCTACTTTGCCATGCCTTCGCTGCTCCGGAGCGGGGCGGTTGGTTTTATGGGGGACAAGCTGCGCCGGATCGTGCTGCCCTGGATCGTCGGGGTGCTCTTTTTGGCGCCGCCGATCAGTTACATGATCCTCTTTAGCCGGAGCCCCCAGGCGCCGGACTATATCGACTTCTGGTTCAACAAGTTCTTCGGACCCTACTACCAGCATGCCCACTACTGGTTTCTCGGCGTGCTGGCGCTCTTTTTCCTGCTCCTCACGCTGGCTCACCAGTGGAAGCCGGAGGCCTTCGAGCCGGAGATTATGGCGAGAAAACCGGCGATTTGGACCTTCGCGCTCTTCGCTGCAGCGACCACGGCCGCCTTTATCGTCGGCAACATCTTTTATCCCGCCGACGCCTGGGTGAACGCCGGCTATCTGTTCATGCTGCAGCCGGTGCGATTTGTCATGTACGCCCTTTATTTCCTCTTCGGCGTCTACGGCTGGAAGCAGGGATGGTTCACCGCAGGGGGATATCAGCCGAGTCTCGCCGGTTGGAGCCTCTTCGGCGTTGCCGCCTGCATCCTGTTCATCCTCTACCGGCTGAACTTTCTCGCGCCGGCGAACCTGGCCGAAAAAGCCGGTCACGGCGCTGTCCACGCCATCTTCAGCATGGCGGCGCTCTTCGCCTTGATCGCCCTCTTCCAGCGCTTCGTCGACAACGGCGCCTGGCTCTGGCGCCGACTTTCCCACCACTCCTACGGTATCTACTATCTCCACCAACTCGTGCTGCTGCCCTTGGCCTACCTGTTAAAGGGCATCGACATCTCGCCCTGGCTGAAGTTCAGCATCGTCTCGGTTTCCACGATGGCGATCTGTTTTTTCGTCCTTGAAATCACGAAAATGGCTGGAGGCCGGAGAAACCGGCGAGACGCTGTGCAATGGCGGGAAGAGACAGAACGGGCATTAATCCGGTAAAACAAAGCAATAGGGCGCGAACGATTTCCATATATCTTACTCGGGTTGCCGTTGCCCCGGTTCCCCCGGCTTTCCTTTGGCCGGCAGCGGTGGGATTTTTCGCCGCCCGTCGACGAGGTGGCCGATGGCGAGAAACGGATTCGTCCAGAGCATGCGCGGTCCGGCAAAGCGCATCACCTCGATGATCTGTTCGCGCCGGTCTTTTTTGTAGCAGTGGATGGGGCATTTCCCGCAGGTGGGTTTGCTCTCGCCGAAAACACAGCGGTCGAGCCGGGCCAGCGCGTAATCCATCAATTCCCGGCAGTCGTCGCAAAGACCGGCAGAGTCGTTGTGGCGCTTGTCGCAGTAGAGACGAATCATAGCGTCAACAGTCTTTTTTTCTCGTTCGATACGGCGTACACTGCCCATAGGCGCTCCTTTCGATTGAACCGACGTGAAGACACAGGAGGATAAGAAAATCTTATGTTTAACAAGATCGTCCTCGGCGGCCAGGCGATCATCACCGGCCGGGGTTCCATCGGGTATATCGCGACATTGCCAGCGAAGAGGGCCTTCATCGTCACCGGCGGGCGTTCCATGTTCGCTAACGGAACCATCGCCAAAATCGAAGCCATGCTCCATGAAAAGGGATGTGACACCCTTGTCCATGGCGGCATCGGCGCCAATCCGGACACAGCGGCGGTGGAGGCGGGGGTGGCGCAGATGCGCGCCTTCGGCCCCGACCTGCTCGTGGCGGTCGGCGGCGGCTCCCCCCTCGACGCAGCCAAGGCGATGGCCCTGTTCTACGAATACCCGGAACTCGACTTCGCCAACGTCCTGACCCGGGAACTGCCGGAGCGGCGGCAGAAGCTCACCTTTGTGGCCGCGCCGTCCACATCGGGGACGGGCAGCGAGGTGACCAAGGCGGCTGTCATCACCTTCCGGGAACAGAACCTGAAGATCGGACTCAAAACGACAGCCATGATCCCCGATGTGGCCATATTGGATACCGACCTGACCTTGACCATGCCGCCGAACATCGTCGCTGAGACGGGCATGGACGCCCTGACCCATGCCGTCGAGTGCTACATCAACAAGCGTATGGACGCCTTTATGGAGCCCCTGGCCCGCGGCGCCGTCGAAGGGATCTTTGCCAACCTGCCCGCTTCCTACCTGGAGCGTTCACCGGAAAGCCGCGAAAACATGCACATCTACCAGTGCATGGCTGGCCTAGCCTTCAGCCATGTGGGGCTCGGCATGGCCCACGGCATCGCCCATGCTGTGGGTGGGCAGTTCGGCCTCGGCCACGGGTTGATTAACGCCATTGTACTGCCCCATGTGCTCCGCTTCAACCGCCGTGACGGTGAGGTGGATCTGCGGCTGCAGCGGCTTGCCCGGAGCGTCGGCGAGTCTGACTTCGTCGATGCCGTCGAGCGGCTGAAGCGGTTGCTCCAAATTCCCGCCTCTTTGCGGGAAGCGGGGCTGGCGCAGCAGGATTTTGAGGCGGCCTTTAGCGAACTTGTCGATAACGCCTTGAAGGGCTCGACACGGGTCAATCCCGTTCCGGTGAGCAAGGGGGAAATGACTGCCTTATTGCGGGAACTCTTCGCCGGTTAGGCCAGCAACGCAGACCGGCGGTGGCGGCCGGAGGAATGGCGAAGAGGAACGGGTTGCCAGAGAGCCCTGACCGTGTAGCAACGACGCCGGCATCATTGCCAAATCCGGCAAATGGGGAAGGGCGGTGGACGGGGCATGCGAAAAGGGATTGTGCGGAGAGTCGAGCAAGTCACGAGTACGCCAGCCTGGGAGTACCTGATGGGCTTGTTGGCCCTGATCGCCTCAGCCGCCCTCATTCTCCAGCACTCCGAATTGGGGAAGGACCACGCTGTCGCGCTGCAATGGGTGGATGACACCGTCCTTGTCATCTTCACCTTCGACTATTTTGCCCGCTTCTTTGTGGCCGAGAACAAGTGGTCCTTTTTCAAGTCGAACATCATCGAACTGATCGCCATCATTCCCTTTTCGACCGTCTTCCAGTCGCTGCGGATCCTTCGCCTGGTCCGGCTTTTCGTGCTCTTTCAGTATGTGGCCCGCCGTTTTGACCGGCACCGGGTGGAGAACGGCGTCACCTACGGCTTGCTGATTTTCATCGCCCTCGTCTGTTCCGGCGCCGGCGGGGTATTGATGTTTGAAAAGGGACATAACCCCAACATCCGTGAATTTGGCGACGCCCTCTGGTGGTCTCTCGTCACCATTACCACTGTCGGATACGGCGATATCTCGCCGGTGACGACAGAGGGGCGCATGCTGGCGGGCTTGCTGATGATTACGGGCATCGGTGTCATTGGCACCGTCACGGCGTCATTGTCAGCGCTGTTCATCCGCAGACCGAAAGAGCGGGAGGGATCCTTCAGCGACGAAACGATTCAAATGATCAGCGAACAGTTGAATCAATTGGAAACCCTCGATGAACAGGACTTCGAAAACCTGCAATCGATGCTACACCGGGCCTGGAGGAAAAAACGGGATGAGGCGTTGGGCCTGTATTATGAAGTCAAAGCCGTTACACCCGCAGAAGCTCCGCTCGATTCACCGGAACGAACGCTGGAGCGATGAGCGGGGCTAGAACCAAAAAAACCCTGAACGTGATGAGATGGTCGCGTTCAGGGTTTTTTTACGCGTCTCCTACGGAAAAGAAAAATCCCCGCGTTGACAATGCATAGACGTAATGATATTATGTTTATGTAATCAATAAACGACTGGAGTGGACGCCGTGGACTTGATCAAGCGCTTTTGGGATGCGTCCCTTGAAGAACTGAAGCGAGGATACGTTCTCGACGAAGGCCAGGACAGCCACATCTGCCTGGTTTGCGGGCGAGCCTTTCAGCGGGGTCAGATCTACCCGGTCGACGGCCTGCTTTATGATGCCCGCAAGGCGGCGGAACTGCACATCCGGCAGGAACACGGGTCGATGTTCGAGCATCTTATCCGCATGGACAAAAAGTACACGGGCCTGACGGAGCACCAGCAGATGCTGATCACGCTCTTCTACCACGGGCATGATGACAAGGACATCGTCGCCCGACTGGGCGGAAGCGCTTCGACCGTCCGCAACCACCGCTTCCAGTTCCGGGAAAAGGAGAAACAGGCCAAGATTACCCTGGCCATCCTGGAACTGCTCCGGGAGGGCGCGCCGGAGCCGACGCGGCTCGTCCAATTCCCGCAGGGGGGCCATCCGCTCGATGATCGCTACGCCGTCACCGAAGCGGAATACGCCGAGGTGCTGCGCAAGTGCCTCGCCGACGGACTTGACGGCCCTATCACCCATTTTCCCGAACAGGAGAAAAAGCGGCTGATCATCGTGAAACACATCAGCGGCCGCTTTGCGTCCGGACGGACCTATTCGGAAAAAGAGGTCAACGGGATTCTCGAATCTGCCGGCCTCGACTATGCCACGCTGCGCCGGTACCTGGTGGAATACGGTTTCCTCGAGCGGACGGCGGACGGCCGCGCTTATTGGTTGAAGCCGGGGATTTCTCTGAGCCAAGCCGGTGAATCCCGTGAATTCGGTGAACCCGGTGTCACTGGCGACGCAGGTGACGGCGGCAAGCCGGAGACCGCTTCTTCCAAAATGGCCGGGAGCCTAGAAGCAAAGACGGCGGCGAAGAAAGAGGCAGAGGCAGGGACAGAGGCAAAGACAACGACACCTGCAAAAGCAAGGAAGACAAAGGCCGATGTACAAAGTGATTCTCTCCAAGAAGGGGATGGGGAAAACGCTGTAGAAGGCAGGAAGGAAGGTGTTGCTCCGGTGGATAAGGAAAGCAGGAGACAGAAAAAGCTCGCCTACAAGGAAACGGCGCCGTCCGTCGGCGTGTTTCAGATACGCAACAAGATCAACGGCAAAGGCCTCATCGGCAGTTCAAGAAACATCGAGGCTGCCTTCAACCGCCACCGCTTTTCGCTCTCCCATGGCGCCCACGAGAGCCCGGAACTGCAGAAGGATTGGAACGAGCATGGCGCGGAGAACTTCGCTTTTGAAGTGCTGGAAACCTTGGAGTTAGAAGCGGAGGAACGCCAGAACATGCGGGCCGTCAATGAGGTGCTCCAAGGATTGGAGGAGCACTGGAAGGAAAAGCTGCAGCCTTATGGTGAAAAGGGTTATCATGAATGACAAGATCCGATAGGCGAAAAACCGCTGTTCCCCAGTCTCGGGGGCGGCGGTTTTGCTTTTTTGCCACAGCGCGCGTCCCAATTCGCTAGAAAAGACAATGAAAAAATCTTGTGAAAAGTGATATAATTCACGTGTGCGGAATATTCTTTTCCCTTTTTGTGTTCAACTCGGAACAGAAAGGAGCGCGCGCCGATGATCCGATCACCAATGGATCAGGGGGATGACTCATTCCACGAAAAGATGCAAATGCTGGATGAGGTCATCGACCGGTATAAAGACAGTCCCGGCCAGTTGATCCGCCTTTTGCAGCAAGCACAGGAGATCTTCGGGTATCTCCCGGAGGCGGTGCAGTGCCATGTAGCCGAACGAATGAACCTGCCTGTCAGTGAGGTGGCGGGCGTTGTCAGCTTTTACAGCCTCTTTAGCCGGCAGCCGAAAGGGAAGCACACGATCAGCGTCTGTATGGGCACGGCCTGCTACGTCAAGGGCGCGCCGGAGGTGCTGGCCGCAATCAAGAAGGAACTGGGCATCGACCTGGATCAGACAACAGCTGACGGGATGTTTACCCTGACCGATACGCGATGCGTCGGCGCCTGCGGTCTCGCGCCGGCCATCGTCATCGACGGGGAGGTTCACGGCCGCATGAAGGCCGCCGACGTGCCTGCCCTGCTCGCCGGCTACCGGAATCGAAAGGACGAACAGAACGTACATCCGGCGGCAGAGAACGCAAGTAAAGAATCGAGTTGTGCATGCGGTCAGCGAACGGAGTGCAACAACGTGGGGGAGTGCGGAGACCGTGAGGCGTGTGGGGAGCTTACCGATACATCTGCTGAAAGTTCCCTCGAAGCACCCGTCATTGCCACGCGCATCCGCTCCGTCGAAGACTTAACGGCTGCCCGCCAGCGCCATGCCGCCCGTTACCGCCAGCGGATCCATGAAGCGCATATTCCTGAAGCGCTGTCTCCCGAGGCACAGTCTCCCGAAGCGCAAACTCCCGAAGTACAAGCACCTAAAGCGCAAACCCCTGAAGCGCTGATTCCCGGAGCTTCTGCGGATAAGCCATACATACATCACCAGATCCTCGTCTGCGCCGGCACCGGCTGCACCTCCTCGCGCAGCGCCGAACTCCGCCAATCCCTACATAACGAACTGACCCGCTGCGGCCTCGACAAGGAGGCAGACGTCGTACCCACCGGCTGCTTCGGCTTTTGCGAACTCGGTCCCGTCGTCGTCATCCACCCGGAACGGGTCTTTTACTGCCAGGTGGCTCCCGATGACGCCAAGGAGATCGTGGAACGCCACATCGCCAAGGGTGAAATCATCGAGCGCCTGCTCTACAAGCACCCGCCGGAAGGCGCGACCCGCAACACCATCGACGAGAACGAGTTTTTCCATCCCCAGCACCGCGTCGCCCTGCGCAACTGCGGCGTCATCAACCCCGAGGACATCGACGACTACCTGGCCAGCGGCGGCTATGCCGGCCTGGCCAAGGCCTTGACGGTGATGACGCCGGCCCAGGTCGTTGACGAGGTGACCCGGTCAGGGTTGCGCGGCCGGGGCGGCGCCGGCTTTTTAGCGGGCCGCAAGTGGGCCTTTACCGCCGCAGCGCCTGATACGCCCAAGTACGTTGTCTGCAACGCTGACGAAGGCGACCCCGGCGCCTTCATGGACCGCTCCATCTTAGAGGGTGATCCCCATGCCGTGCTCGAAGCGATGGCCATCGCCGGCTACGCCATCGGCGCCCGCCAGGGCTATGTCTACGTCCGGGCCGAGTACCCCATCGCCGTCCACCGGCTGGAGGTGGCCATCGAGCAAGCCCGGCAGGCAGGGCTGCTCGGCGAAGACATCCTGGGCACAGGTTTCGCCTTTGACATCGAACTGCGCCTCGGCGCCGGCGCCTTTGTCTGTGGCGAGGAGACGGCCCTCTTAAACTCAGTCAGCGGCAAACGGGGCGAGCCGCGCTCCCGGCCGCCCTACCCAGCCTTGAGCGGCCTCTGGGGCAAACCGACGCTGCTTAACAATGTGGAGACCTATGCCAACATCCCCCAGATCATCGTCAACGGCGCCGCCTGGTACGCCAACCTGGGCACCGAGCGGAGCAAGGGGACGAAGATCTTCTCCCTGGCCGGCAAGATCAACAACACGGGCCTCATCGAGGTGCCCATGGGCACGACGCTGCGGACGATCATCTATGACATCGGCGGCGGCATCCCCGGCGGCAAGGCTTTCAAGGCCGTCCAGACCGGCGGCCCGTCCGGCGGCTGCCTGCCGGCGCAGTACCTGGACACCCCCATCGACTACGACAGCCTGATCGCCGTCGGCTCCATGATGGGCTCGGGCGGCCTGATCGTCATGGACGAGTCGGACTGCATGGTCGATATCGCCCGCTTTTACCTCGAATTCACCCAGGACGAATCCTGCGGCAAGTGCACCCCTTGCCGCATCGGCACACGCCGCCTCCTGGAGATCATCACCCGCATCACCGAGGGCAAGGGCGAGCCGGAAGACCTGGAGAGGCTCGAAGACCTGGGCCGCGACATCCGCGAGGCCTCCCTCTGCGGCCTTGGCCAGACGGCCCCCAACCCCGTCCTCAGCACCCTGCGCTACTTCCGCCATGAGTACGAGGCCCATATCAACGACAAACGCTGTCCCGCCGGCGTCTGCGCCGCCTTGAAGCCGAAGGGCAAATTCCGCGTCGACGGAGAAAAATGCCGCCGCTGCGGCCTCTGCGTCCGCTTCTGTCCCGTCGAGGCGATTAGCGGCGAGCTCCGCAAGACGCCCTTTGTGATTGACGCCGGACGCTGCATCGCCTGCGGCGCCTGCGCCCAGAAATGCCCGGCCAAATGCATCGCGCGGGAGGGAGAATGATGAAACGCCATCTGGAAGAAGCCCTGCTCCCCCACATGCTGGGCTGGGACCCTGGCGAGGAGCACCCGGAGGAGCATACCAAACCGTCGGCCTTTTTCGGCCCCAAAAAGGTGAGGCTGGAGATCGATGGCCAGCCTGTCGAGGCCGATGTGGGCACGACTGTCCTGGACGCCGCCCGCGAGGCCGGCATTCACATCCCCAGCCTCTGCTACCTGCGCGAGATCAACGAGATCGGCGCCTGCCGCGTCTGCCTCGTCGAGGTGGAGGGCCAGCGGGCATTGCAAGCCTCCTGCGTCTACCCCGTCGCCGAAGGGCTCAAGGTGCGCACCCACAGCCCTCGGGTCCGCAAGGCCCGCCGCCGGGTGGTGGAACTGATTCTATCTGACCACCAGCGCGAGTGCACCACCTGCATCCGCAACTTGAACTGCGAACTGCAGAACATCGCCGAGGATCTCGGCATCCGCCGCATCGAGTCCCAGGGGGAGGTCCGCCGCCAGCCGGTGCAGGACAACAACCCCTCCATCCGGCACGACCCGAACAAATGCGTCCACTGCCGCCGCTGCGAGAGCATCTGCGCGAAGGTGCAGGAGAATCATGTCATCGCCGCCCAGGAGCGCGGCTTCGACACCATCATCGCCCCTGCCTTCAACGCCGACATGGGCGACACGGCCTGCATCATGTGCGGCCAGTGCGTCCTCTCTTGCCCAGTGGGGGCGCTGACGGAAAAAGAGACCATCGACGATGTGTGGAAGGCCTTGGCCGACCCGACGACCCATGTGGTCGTTCAGACGGCGCCGTCGATTCAAGTCACCCTGGGCGAGGCCTTTGGCATGCCCGTCGGGGCCAAGGTGACAGGGAAGTTGGTGGCCGCGTTGCGCCGCCTCGGTTTTGACCAGGTCCTGGCGACCGATTTCGCCGCCGACCTGACCATCGTCGAGGAGGCCTACGAGTTCCTGGGGCGCTACGAGGAGGGAAGGACGCCCTTTTTCACCTCCTGCTGCCCCGCCTGGATCAAGCTCGTCGAACACTACTACCCCAAATACATCCCCAACCTGTCCACCTGCAAGTCGCCCATGGCCATGTTCGGCGCGTTGACCCGGGCCCACTACCACAAGGAGCGCGGCCTGCCGCCAGAAAAAGTCGTTTCTGTGGCTGTCATGCCCTGCACGGCCAAGAAGTACGAGGCCGCCCGGCCCGAGCATGGCGACGGAACACGGCCCGATGTAGACTACGTGCTGACGACGCGCGAACTGGTCCGCATGATCCGCGAGGCCGGCATCGACTTCAGCCGCCTGCCCGATGAGTCCTTTGATTCCGCCTTCGGCGAGGCGACCGGCGCCGGCGCCATCTTCGGCGCCACCGGCGGCGTGATGGAGGCGACGCTGCGGACGACCAGTTGGGTCCTGTCCCGGGCCGCCAACCCACTCAGCTTCGTCGACGCGCCGCCGCCGCCCGTCGAGTTCCGCGAGATCCGCGGCGAGACGGGATTGAAGCTGCACCATGTCAAGCTCGGCGACCATGACATCCACGTGGCCGTCGCCCACGGGACCGGCAACGCCCGCCGTGTCATCGAGGCCCTGGAGGCGGGCGAGAAGATCGACTTCATCGAGGTCATGGCCTGCCCTGGCGGCTGTGTCGGCGGCGGCGGCCAGCCCATCCTGGGCGGTAGGGACCATAAAAAGACCTCCCTCGATTACCGCCATAACCGGGCCGACGCCCTCTATGACATCGACAGCCACAAGAGTCTGCGCTATAGCCACGAAAACCCGACGGTGCGCCGCCTCTACCGGGAGATCCTGGGCCAGCCGGGGAGCGAACTGGCCAAGAAGTTGCTGCACACGCATGGGTATCAATCGAAAGGAAAGTACCCTGGATATTCGCCTTTGGAATCATCCGGGTGTATTGCCGGCAAGAAGATGAAGATTGATTAAAATCACGAAAATGGCTATAGATGCTTGGCGATTTTTGCTATACTGGTATAGCGCATCTGTGACCGTGCATCTATGACCGCGCTTCTGTGACAATGAAGTCCTTTGCGGCTCCTTTCTAGGGGCCGCAGGGGGCTTTTTTGTCTTTATGTTCATAAAAAGCGTCAATGGCTCCCGCAGTTCGGAAGGCATACTAAGGAGGAGATTTTTCCATGGCGGTTGACACACCGCAGGAAACCAGCATGTCTGCGTTGTTAAAGAGATTGACAGAGAGAACGAGCCGGATGGTCAAGACCATCCAAACCATTGACCGGATCAGCAAGCAGACCAATCTGTTGGCGTTAAACTCTGCCATCGAAGCGTCTAGAGCGGGAGAGGCGGGGCGGGGTTTTCGCGTCGTAGCCGACGAGATCAAAAAACTGGCCGATAACAGCTTTCAGGCGACCCGGGACAGTGTGGTCATTATCCAGGACATCCATCTGACGGCCAACGAGGTGATCGCCGTCCGGACAGCCGACCTGGCCTATGACACCATTGACAAGATCGACCGAAACCTCTTTGAGCGCAACTGTGATGTTCAGGCATGGGCAACCTTTCAGGCGATCCGTGACTGCCTGGGCGATCCGGAGAGATACCGGGCAGAGGCGACCGCCCTGATGAAAAAGATCGTCGACATCTACGAGGTCTATTATGACCTGTACCTCACTGATCAGCAGGGACGGATTATCGCGACAGGCCTTCGCCAGGACTTGGTCGGCGCAGACATGTCCGGTAAAGAATGGTTCCGGGAGACGATGGGCAGGAAAAACGTCTATGTGACGGACATGTATTTCTGCCAATCGGCAGGCGGATATACGGTGGCGTACTCCTGCCCGGTTCGGGACGATCAGGGCGCCATCGTCGGCGTCTTGTCAACGCGGTTCAACTGGCGTTTCATCTATGACATCATCGACAAGGCCAAAGTCAGCCAGGGGGGCAGCCTCTATGTGATCAACAAGGAGGGCCTTGTCATTGCTTCCCTTGATCGCAACGGGATCCTGGAAAGGGACCTCAGCGACATGCCGGCCGCGAGAAAGGCGCTGGCTGGGGAAACGTACGGGTATGTGATCGATGGTGCGCAGGGGAAGTCGCGGATCTCCGGCTACGCCCGCACCCAGGGGTACAACGCCTATGCCGGGAAAGGCTGGTCGGTTATCGTCACCGAGGCGGCCCAGGGCTAAACGAGATCATGAATAGTGAAATAGAAAAAACATCCTAACGATAATAGAAGGTCCGAAGGGCTCCCGTAGAGCGAATTCGGGCCTTCTTCGCGTCAATCCTAAAAATGCGCTCCAAAGGCGGAAAGATTGAACCAGAAATCGCTTCTATGCTATCCTTGTGCTGACGCAGTTCTCGTCGCTTTGTAAGCAGGGTCGCAACTGCGCCATTATGGATACATTTTTATTGATGAAAGCGGTGTACATCTGATGGGGGATCCATTTCACAGCAAAAAACCGATCGGGGCGCTTCTTATTTTCATCTCCCTCATTCTCCTGGCGGTCTTTGTCGCCGGTTGCAGCCCTTCGGGCTCAACGTCAACCGCTTCTGTACAAGCATCGACGGCCGGCGCCGGCACCTCGTCCGCACAGGCGGAAGCCTCGGCTCGACCCCAACCGGATTCCACTGTTTCCGGCGCGAACCTCCCCGGCGCAGCCGCAAACGGCGCCGGCGTCGACAGCGCCGCCACGGCGCCTGGGGCATCGCCGGATTCCTTATCGGGCGCTTCCCAAGGCGCGCAACCTTCAGGGCGCGTTCACCAGGCCGGGGAGCCCATCGTCATCCTCATGTATCATCACTTCACCGAGCGGGGACTCTGGCGCAACAATGACGCCGTCGTTTACATCGATGACTTTGCGGCGCAGATGGCGTATCTGCACCGGGAAGGTTACAATGTCGTCCCCCTGCAGCGCGTCTGGGACTATGCCCAGAAGGGTGCGCCCCTGCCCTACCGGCCGGTGGCGATCACCTTTGATGACGGTTATGAATCGAACTACACCCTCGCCTATCCCATCTTGAAAAAATACGGCTACCCCTTTACCTTGTTCCCCGTCGCCGGTTGGCTGCTGGAGCAAAATCCCCCCCACGCCTATGACCCTGCCAAGGGAGACCTGCTTGACTGGCGCCAGATCGACGAGATGGTGGCCAGCGGGCTCTGTGACGTCCAATCCCATACCTTCGACCTCCACGACAAGGTGGACGGCCGCTCTTTGCTGGTGGCGCCGCGGATCAACCCTGATACGGGCCTGCAAGAGACGCCGGAGGAGATGCGGGCGCGCATCGCCAGCGATCTGCGGATGGCAAAGGAGACCATCGAAAACCGCTATGGCCGCCCTGTTTACGCGCTGGCTTACCCTTATGGCGTGTATGACGCCCAGGTCATGGAGATCATGGACGAACTGGGTCACGGCTTGGGCCTCTGCATGGGCCGCTCGCAGCACAGAGACAGCATGAAAGCCGTCATCCGCCTGGGCGTCATTCAAGGCGACGGCGTGGAGGGTTTTGCGCGGAACCTGAAGCGGTGGTCATGGACGCCGAAGGGGAAATGAAGGCCGGAAGAGGAAGCATGGAAACGATGGCATGAAAATGGGGCTGGCCGCTTGCAGCGGTCAGCCCCATTGACTGTAGTCCAGCGTGTCCGCCTTGAACCAGGCGATGGACAGGCTCGGTTTTCCCGTATGGTCGGCCGGGTTGCGGGTGAGCAGGTCGTCGGGAAACTGCCGTTCCCCCAGGAAGAGCTTCGTTTTGAACGGATCGGCGCAGTAGAAGGTGATGCCTCGCAGATCGTCCAGTTCCGGTTTGAAAGCGCCCATATGGGGATCATTGACGTGATCGATGATGATGGATGTGCTTTCGCTGTCTTTATGGACACGGAAGCGGAGAAAATTGTTGACCTGGTTGTAGCGCAGCAGCCGGGAGGTGCGCGCCACCAGGACCACGCCGTCATGGTGAAGATTGGCGATGCGGCGGAGCGGCGCCAGCGACTCATCGGGGAAGGCGTTATAGAGGTCTGTCGGACCGCCGAGATGCTGGGAGACGGAACTGAAGCCCCCCTCGTCGATCAGCGTTTTCAGATGATCTTCCGTCAACTGGCGTGGGAGGCCGTAGGGGCTCCAGAGGTACTCCGGCGTGGCGCGAAAGAGGCGGCGGGCGCAGGAGAACCGGTGAAAACCCCAGACACGCTGCCCGTCGCCCAAGGTGATCGGGTAGAGCAGGTCGGGACGGCTGAAGACATACTCCCGGGAGGAAGAGGCCGAATGCCAGACGAAGCGGATGCCATAGGGGATCAGCAGGTCTGTGTGGTAGTAGGGGGAAGCGGGGTCGTCGCCCCGTTCATAGGTCCGCTTGCGGCCGTCGGAGAGGTTCTGCACGTTGGAACTGTTGCCGTGATTGATCCAGACGGTAAACTTGAAGCCCAGGTTGTACCACTTGGAGACGCTCTCTGCGGCCACCCGGCGGTGAAAGGTGGTCTCGCCGGTGTTCTGCCGGTTAAAATCGCCGTAGGTGTGCACGCTGTCGATCCAACCGCAGCGGACATACTTGGTGATCCAATCGGCGGCATACTCTTCCCGCAAGTGCATGTCGCGCCAAAAGCTCATCTGGTCGCGGACGGGACTGCCGAAACGGTCGATGGTTCCTTCCCAGTCGGAGTCGACGACCATCCAGCAGGAGTCGGCGATGTCGAGAGACAGGGCTTGTCCCGTCTCCGTCTCCAGATCGGAGTTCAAAAACTGATGGATCCGGTTGAACTCCTTCGGCGATGTGCCGTCAATGTCTGACGTAATCGAGAGGCTGGCCCGGTACGGATAGGGATGGCGGCGGAGGACGATCTCTTCTGCGCCTTCCACCGAACGCATCGTCCACGGCAAAGCAGGCCTGCCGGAAGAGAAGAGGCCATCGTCCCCCTGGCTTTTCCAGAGCGCCAAGGCAGCCAATCCCGCCGCCCCGGTGGCGCCTGCGGCCAGGAAGGCCCGGCGATTCAGATTTTCTTGCCAATCAAACATTGTTGTCCCCTTGATGAAGTTATCCAGTCCGTTTCATACTGTATCTTGGGGCCTTCTGAGGCCCGGGCATCGAGCGTACATATTTCGAATACAAAATGAAGGATACATCAAAGGCCCCGTGAAAAGGCCACGTAAAAAGGCTACAGGACCCATCGCCCGCTGTCAAGGACAAGCCTATGTAAAGGTCATTATATCGTTCCTGTCAATGGAACATTCCTGTTCGAAAATAGGGTAACGAAGTACTGCTTTTTTGTGAAGAAATGGAAAATAGAAAGACAACGCCAACAGAAGGAGGAACATTTACCGTGACCCCGCTGCCTCCACCCTTTATCGAGCGTATGACCGCGCTGCTTCCGCCGCCGGAACGTGAGGCCTTTTTAAAAAGCTATGGGCAGGGACCTGCCCAGGGCCTTCGCTTCAACCCACTGAAGCTCTGCCGGGAAGACTTTTTGGCGAGCATGCCCTTTCGCCTCGACCCTGTGGGCTGGTGTCCCGAAGGGTTTTATATAGACGGGGAAGACCGGCCGGGCAAACATCCCTTTCATGCGGCTGGGCTCTACTACATCCAGGAGCCGAGCGCCATGGCGGTCGTGGAGGCCCTCGACCCGCAACCGGGCGAACGGGTGCTTGATCTCTGCGCCGCGCCGGGCGGCAAGGCGACCCAGATCGCCGGGCGTCTGAAGGGGCGCGGGCTGTTGGTGGCAAATGAGATCCATCCGAAACGGGTGAAAGTCCTGTCAGAGAATCTGGAACGCTGGGGCGCCCGGAACATCCTTGTCACCCAGGAGAGCCCGGACCGACTAGCCGGACGATTCCCCTCTTATTTTGACCGGATCGTGGTGGACGCCCCTTGCTCCGGCGAGGGGATGTTCCGCAAATTGCCGGAGGCGATCGAGGACTGGTCTGAGGAAAAAGTGATCCGCTGCGCCGCCATCCAAGGTGAGATCCTTCCCCTGGCGGCCCGGATGCTCAGGCCGGGCGGGGTGCTTGTCTACTCCACCTGCACCTTTGCGCCGGAGGAGAACGAAGGGCAGATCGAGGCGTTTCTGCGCGAACACCGGGAATTCGAAGGGGAATCTTTCCCGGCGGCGCCGCACTTTACTCCGGGATATCTGGGGAAGACGGCGCGCCTCTGGCCCCACCGGCTGCGGGGGGAGGGGCATTTCGTGGCGCGCTTGCGCAAAAGCGGCGAAAGGGCGCCCCACGGGTTACCGGAGGCGGACGCCGGTGAGCCGGCGGTAAGCCTGGCAGACAAGCCGTTAAGGGTTGCGGCTTGGAGAATGCAGTCGCGTCATGGCAAAGGGCCGCGCGGCAAAGGGCGGCGACAAGACAAAACAGCCGTTCCCCAAGAGGCGCGCACCCTCTTTGAGGATTTTTGCAGAGAGTTCCTGCGATTCGTCCCTGATGGTCCGCTGGCGCTCTTTGGCGACGCCCTCTACGCCCAGCCGGAGGGCCTGCCCCCATTGGACGGCATCAAAGTGGCCCGGGCCGGATGGCACCTCGGGACGGTAAAACCGGGCCGCTTCGAGCCTGCCCATGCGCTCGCGCTCGCCCTGGCCAAGGAAGAATGGCAACGCAGCCTCGAAGTCGACCCTGACGGCGGCGACATCCTCCGCTACCTGCGCGGCGAAAGCCTGACCGCCGGCAGCGGCGAGACGGGCTGGAAGGTGGTGACCGTGGGCGGTTTCCCCCTCGGCTGGGTGAAGGCCGCCGGCGGACAGTGGAAAAACCACTACCCGAAGGGGTTGCGCTGGCTCGGCTAAAAATTTTGTCCCCTATGGCCGCGCCGGCGGTACAATAAGGGAGAAGCGGCAGAGGGAACAGCGTAATGGAGGTTGCTATGATTTTTGACACCCATGTGCACACCCGGTTTTCGACGGACTCGCTGATGGGCCTGGAACAGGCGATGGAACGGGCGCAGCAGTTGGGGATCGGCCTGATCATCACCGACCATATGGATCTGGAGTATCCGAAGCCTGACAGTTTCAGCTTTGATGTGGACGCCTTTTTCCGAGCCTACGAACCGCACCGGAGCGAACGGTTGCGGCTGGGGGTAGAGATGGGCATGCGCAGCGAACTGGCTGACCATAATCGGGCAATGGCTGCATCCTACCCTTTCGATTACATCATCGGCTCCATCCATGTGGTCGACGGCGTGGAGGTCGTCGGTCGCTTCTTTCAGGGTCGCTCCAAAAGGGAGGCCTATGACCGCTACTTCGACACCATGCAGGCATGCGTGAAGGCTTACGATTTCATCGACAGTCTGGGCCACATCGACTATATCGCCCGCTACGCTCTCGTGGAGGATCCCGAGATTCACTACAACGAGTTCCGGGAACGGATCGATCCCATCCTGGCTGTCCTGGCGGAACGGCAGCAGGCCATCGAAATCAACGCGCGGCGGCTCGACAGTCCGGCAGTCGCGGAGGCGCTGTTTCCCATCTACCAACGCTTTGCCGAACTGGGCGGGCGGCATATCACCGTCGGCTCTGACGCCCATACCCCACGCGACATCGGGCGCAATCTGAAGGCGGCGATGGCACTGGCCGAACGCTGCGGGCTGCAGCCCGTGTGGCATAAGGAGCGGACAGCCCAACCGGTCGCACTGTAAGACAAGGGGGGAGAAGCATGGCGTTGCACCGGACCTATTACCGGACTGCCATCGGCTTGATCGAGATCCGGGGGACGGAGCGGGGGATCGAGGGCGTTTCCTTTGTGGAGGCCGATGAAGGCCCCCAAGAAACCGACCTCGAAGAAAAGGACCTCGAAGAAAAGCGTCCCAAAGGCGACGGCGCCGGAGGTGAGGGCCAGCGTGACGGCGAAAAGGCGCTGCCTGCATGCCTGCAGGCCTGTGTCCAACAGTTGGACGAGTATTTTCAAGGCGCCCGTCAGAGCTTCTCCCTGGCGCTGGCGCTTCAAGGGACAGCTTTCCAACGGCGCGTGTGGGAGGCTTTGGCCGCGATCCCCTTTGGGGAGACCCGTTCCTACCGGGAGATCGCCGAAGCCATCGGCAATCCCAAAGCCGTGCGGGCCGTCGGCGGCGCCAACCACAACAACCCCGTCGGCATCATCGTCCCTTGCCACCGCGTCATCGGCAGCGACGGAAGCCTGACCGGATACGGCGGCGGCCTGTGGCGAAAAGAGTGGCTGCTCAACCACGAAAAAGCCGGGCGGTAAGAGCCGCCGGGTTGCTCAGGCCGAAAAGCAGGCTCCGTTAGCTACCCTTAACATGGGCTACCGTCAAATCGATGTCCCCAATCTCGGAACCCTGGCGTCAGGGTTCTTTTTTGTTTGTTCAGGCAGATCCGGCGGCCAAATATTTTTCTGGTTGAAGAAATTTTTTACAGGAAAATGATTAGAACAAGAGAATATTTATGCAAAAGTAAGCTGCCCCTTTTTTCATTTTCAGAGATCCGGCAGATCGTAACGGCGTCTTAGGGGTGACCGTCATTGCGCTGGCTTCGGAATACGAAAATCGCAAATAAGCTGCTGGCATTTTTCTTGTTCATGGCCCTGCTGCTGGCTGCGGTCGGCTTCGCCGGTTACTGGGGAAACCGAGAGATCACAGACATCATGTATGGGATCACCCAGAACCAGATTGTTCCCATGCAGCAATTGAACCGTTGCCGGATCCTGTTGAAAGAACAACAGACCGTCAGCATTCAACTGTTGTTGGCGTCACCCAACAAGGCAGAACACAACAGTCTTAGCGCCCGTCAAGCGGAACAATTCAAGGCCACCGATACGCTCCTCGGGGAATTTTACGGATTGCCCCTGGATGAAAGACAAACCGAGTGGATGCGTCGTCTCCGGCAGGAGTATGGTCTCTTCCGGCTGGAATGGGATCAGGCCAACGGGCGCTTCGAGAAGGGCGATCCACAGGAAGCGCTGTCCTATTACCAAAGCCGGGCGGCGATACACCTCGACAACGCCGAGGTGCTTTTGCGCGTCTTGACAGACCACAGTATGGAAAAAGTCACCTATCTGAACAAGCAAGGGGATCAATTGGCCCAAAACGCCGGATTCGTCATCGCCATTATCGCCGCTGTGGCCATCATCATCGCCCTGTCGTCGGGCTGGGAACTGTCGGTGTTGATCACCCTTCCGCTCAGAGAGATGCTGAAAGAAGTGGAGGCTGTCGCCGCCGGCGACATGAGCGGTTTGGGCCGCAGCGTCCCTGCCGACTCGGAGGACGAGATCGGCAAGCTGGCCAAAGGCTTCAATGAAATGGCCAAGCGGCTAAACAGCTACCTGCAAGAACTCCAGGAAATCAACCGGGCCATCCATCATCAAGCCCACCACGACACACTGACGGGCCTGGCCAACCGCAGACAGTTCCACAAACGTCTTGAAGAACTGCTCGACCGGGATGGAAGGGCGCCCTTCGCTATCCTTTTCATCGACCTGGACCGGTTCAAAGACATCAACGACACCTTCGGGCACAGTGTCGGTGATCTGCTGTTGAAGGAGGTTGCCTTACGCCTGACGGTCTGCCTGGCCCAGTCTGACACGATCGCCCGCATCGGGGGAGACGAATTTACCGCCATACTGACCCATCCCCGCTGCGACCAGGAGGTGCGGGAGGTGGCCCAGAAGGCGCTCGATACGATCACGGAGCCCTTTCGCATCCGGGGACATGAGTTTTTCATCTGCGCCAGCATCGGCGCAAGTCGTTTTCCCCGAGACGGGAAAGACATGGACGCGCTGGTCCGGGCGGCCGACACGGCTATGTATCACGCCAAGAAGAAAGGCAATGACAACATCCAGTTCTATACGGAAGACATGCACGAGAGCAACCTGCGCCGGCTGTCGATCGAAAAGGATCTGCGCCAAGCCATTGAAAACGTTGGACTGGAACTATACTACCAGCCCAAAGTGGATCTCCGGCGGGGATGCATCGCCGGCATGGAGGCCTTGCTCCGTTGGAAACACCCTGTCCAGGGGAACATCCCCCCCACTGTGTTCATCCCCATCGCCGAGGAGTCCGGCTTGATCCACCCGCTGGGCGAGTGGGTCCTCCAGCAGGCCTGCATCCAGAACAAGGCATGGCAGGACGTGGGATATCCGAAGATGCGGATGGCCGTCAACCTGTCACCCCACCAATTCCGCCAACAGGACCTGCCGGAGCGCCTGGCCCATATCCTTCGGGAAACCGGACTCGATCCCGAATGGTTTGAGTTGGAGATCACCGAAAGCAGTCTGATGGAAAAGACGGAGGAGACGATGGTGATGCTGCGGCGCTTGAAAGCGCTCGGCGTCCATATCAGCATCGACGACTTCGGAACGGGATACTCCTCCTTAAACTACCTCAAGCAGTTTCCCATCGACTGCGTGAAGATCGATAAGACCTTCATCAACGACATCGTGGAAAGCCAGAAAGACTCCAAGATCGCCTACGCCATCATCGGCCTGGCCAAGAGCCTCGATCTGCGGGTCGTGGCGGAAGGCGTCGAAAGTGTAGAGCAATTGAGCTTTCTGGACAAACACCACTGTGACGAGATTCAAGGGTATTACTTCAGCCGCCCGTTGCCTGCCGCTGTTTTCGAATCGCTGCTGCAGGACCGGCTTTGGTTCAGCCGGCGCTATGCCGTCAAGTTTCCGGAAAAGGAGTGAGCAAACCTGGCGATCCTGCTTCGTTTGGCCGGGTTCATGCTGGTGACCCTCTTGCTCCTCCTGTCGGTCAGTTGCAGCGTGACGGGAAAGCGGGAGGCTGCGCCCCTCCGGGTGGTCCTGCTCTACGACCAGGGCGGGCCGGGGGACTGCGGCTTCAACGATATGGCCCGGGAGGGGCTGAAACGGGCCACCAAGGAATTCGGCCACCGGCTCAGTGCGAGAACCTTTCAGGTGTCGCCCTACGGTGACAACCGCGAATTATTGATGGAATTGCAGGGGCAGAGCGGCGTCGATCTGGTCATGGCCATCAGCTATGAATTCGCCCGATCGGTGCAGTATGTGGCGCCCCGCTACCCCCGCACCCACTACATGGTCATTGACGGCCATCTTCCCGGCCTTGGGCCCGAGGGCAATCTCACCTGTGTGAACTTCCGGGAACAGGAGGGCTCCTATCTGGTCGGCGCCATTGCCGCGCTGTCCAGCAAGACGGGCAAAATCGGTTTCATCGGCGCCGTCAAAAACCCTGTCATCGGACGTTTTGAGGCCGGTTATCGCGCCGGCGCCTTGCGGATCGACCCGCAAGTCGAGGTTTTGTCGCACACCATCGGGATGGATACGACGGCCTATATGAACCCGATGCGGGCCAGAGAACTGAGCGAGTGGCAGTATGACAGGGGGGTCGACATCATCTATCACGCCACAGGCGCCTCCGGCATCGGTGTCATGGAAGCAGCCCGCAGCCGGGACCGGCTGATGATCGGCGTCGACGCCGACCAGTCCTTGACCGCCCCCGAAGGGACGGGGAAGCATGTCTTGACGAGCATGCTCAAGCGCGTCGATGTGGCCGTCTATGAAACGATCCGCATGGCCATGGGCAAGGAACTGCGCGGCGGCTACGTGGAATTGGGGCTAAAGGAGGGCGCCGTCGGCTACGCCGAGAACGAGATGAACCGCGAGCTTCTTGCCCCCATCCGCCCTCAAATCGAAGCGATCCGCGCCGAGATCATCGAGGGCAGGTTGAAGGTCCCCGATTGGGTAGGGGAATAGTCGGGTGCCCCCATTCTTACAGTACTACGGGCGAATCGCCTAACATCTTACAAAAAAGTTGATCATCGCCTCTGCAACAGCGCTTCCAGGGAATCCGCAAACCGCCGATCCTCTTCGGCGGTTCTTCTTTTCGGCCCTTTTGTCCGGCCGCCGCCGCGACGGAAACGGGCCTTCAGCTCTCGCTCCTCCAGCAGCAGGTCGATCCGCTCGGGGGCGTAGACGCGGCCCGAGGGGCCGAGACAACGGACGCCCTTTCCGATCAGCATGGCTGCCAGGCCGAAGTCCTGGGTGACGGCCACATCGCCCGATTCAGAGAGGTTCATGACCTTGATGTCCGTCTCCTGGGAAGAGCCGCCGACGACCACGTGGTGATCGGACTCAATGACATGGTTGAAGCTGGCCACCGTCCAGACGGGGACCTGGTAGCGGCGGCCCAGTTCGAGGCTGATCCGAAGAACCTCGCGAGGGCAGGCGTCGGCGTCGATGAGCAGTTTCATCAATTGGTACCTCCCGTATTTTAATTTTGCTAGAAAATCGACAACGCCCGCTTGCGATGGCAGAGAGCGGTGTTGAGAAGATGGGATATTCTCCGCAGAAGCGACGGTGGTCCAAGGGCTGGACAAGGGGGATAAAAGAAGACAAATTTTTTAAATAAACCCAAGTCGCTGTCAGGTTTCCTAATGCTGCATCAAAATCGGGGAAAAGCTTGCTTTTTACCGAAAAGTATACAATATTCTTTTAGGGTTTTCGCTGAATATGGGGCTAATTTACAGCATCCGATCTCCAAAAGCGCGACATTTGTTGCTATAATATTATGACAGAAAAATACCGCCCTCTGGCGGGCAAACAGGCAGTAGGCAAGCCTTTCCGGTATCGTGAAGCGTGTCCTGCTGGGAGTCCCGGATTCAGAGGGGCCTTTTTATGCCCCTGTGACCGGGTTGAATTCGTTGTCAGCAATCGAGTTAGTGCAAAAGGAGAGAAAGAGATTGCAAGAAAAGAACTGGATCGGCTTGCCTCCCAAGCAGGGTCTCTATGACCCGCAGTTTGAGCATGATGCCTGTGGCATCGGATTCATCGCCAACATCAAAGGGAAAAAATCCAACGCGATGGTCCGCCAAGCCCTGTCCATCCTGATCAACCTCGATCACCGGGGCGCCAAGGGCGCGGAAGTGAACAGCGGCGACGGCGCCGGCATCCTCATGCAGATCCCCCACACCTTTATGGCCCAAGAGTGCAACGCCCTGAACATCGCCCTGCCGCCGGCCGGCGAGTACGGCGTGGGCATGCTCTTCCTCTGCCCTGATGAGGCAGAGCGCGCTGTTTGCGAGGCCGACTTCGCGCGCATCGTCGAGGAAGAAGGCCAATCCCTCCTCGGCTGGCGCACCGTACCCACCGACAACAGCAGCCTGGGCGACGAAGCCAAGTCCACGGAGCCCTTCGTGCGGCAGGTCTTCATCGGCGCCTCTGACGCCGTCAAGGCCCAACTGGCCGCCGATCCCCAGGCCTTTGAGCGCAAGCTCTATATCATCCGCAAACGGGCGGAAAAAGAGATCCGCCACGGCGGCAAACCCGGCTGCCAGTACTTCTATTTCGCCAGCCTGTCGTCACGCACCATCGTCTACAAAGGCATGCTGACGCCCGACCAGGTCGACAAGTACTATGTGGAACTGAAAGACCCCGCCATGGACACCGCCTTGGCGCTCGTCCACTCCCGTTTCAGCACCAACACCTTCCCCAGTTGGGAGCGGGCCCACCCGAACCGCTACCTGATCCACAACGGCGAGATCAACACGGTGCGCGGCAACGTCAACTGGATGCACGCCCGCCAGGCCATGTGCCAGTCCGACCTCTTCGGCGACGACCTGGCCAAGGCCATGCCCGTCATCGACACTAACGGCAGCGACTCGGCCATGTTCGATAACTGCCTCGAATTCCTGCACATGAGCGGCCGCTCCCTGCCCCACGCCGCCATGATGATGATTCCCGAACCCTGGTCCAATCATGAGTCCATGAGCGACGCCAAGAAGGCCTTCTATGAGTACCACAGCTGTATGATGGAGCCCTGGGACGGCCCGGCCGCCATCGTCTTTTCCGACGGCCGCATGATCGGCGCCGTCCTCGACCGCAACGGCCTGCGCCCCGCCCGCTACTACGTCACCAAGGACGACATGATCATCATGGCCTCCGAAGTGGGCGTCCTGGAAGTGGCCCCCGAAAACGTCCTCGTCAAGGAGCGCCTGCACCCGGGCCGCATGCTCCTCGTCGACACGGAGCAAGGCCGAATCGTCACTGACGAAGAACTCAAAGAGGGCATGGCTGCCGCCAACCCCTACCGCCAGTGGCTCGACGAGCACCTGACCAGCTTAGAAGACCTCCCCGAAGCCCCCGAGGCGCCGGAAGCCGACCATGAGACGGTCGTTCAGCGCCAGCAGGCCTTCGGTTACACCTACGAAGACCTGACCAAGACCCTCGAACCGATGGGCAAAAACGGCGTGGACCCGATCGGCGCCATGGGCCATGACATGCCCCTGGCCGTCCTCTCGGAAAAGCCGCAACTGCTCTACCACTACTTCAAACAACTCTTTGCCCAGGTCACCAACCCGCCCATCGACGCCATCCGGGAAGAACTGATCACCGGCACGGGCACCACCTTGGGGCCGGAGAAGAACCTCCTGCAGCCCGAGCCCGATTCCTGCCGCCAGATCCGCCTCAAGTCGCCGATTCTCAGCAACGAGGAACTGGCGAAGTTGCGCGGCGTCGAGCGGGAAGGCTTCAAGACCATCACCCTGCCCATCCTCTTTAACGTCAAAGAAGACGGCGCCGGCCTCGAAACCGCCCTGGCCGACCTCTGCCAGGCCGCCGATCAGGCCATCGCTGACGGCTATACGCTGATCATCCTCTCCGACCGCGGCGTCGACGCCGAGAAGGCCCCGATTCCCGCCCTGCTCGCCGTCTCCTGCCTGCACCACCACCTGATCCGCGAGGGCACCCGCCTAAAAATCGGCATGCTCCTCGAATCGGGCGAGCCGCGGGAAGTCCACCACTTCGCCTTGCTCCTCGGCTATGGCGTCGGGGCCATCAACCCCTACATGGCCTTTGAAAGCCTCGACGACATGATCCGCCAGGGCATGCTGCCCGGCCTCACCCACAAGGAAGCCGTCAAAAACTACATCAAGAGCGCCACGAAAGGCGTCGTCAAGGTCCTCTCCAAGATGGGCATCTCGACGATCCAGAGCTACCGCGGCGCCCAGATCTTCGAGTGCGTCGGCATCGCCACCGACGTGATCGAGAAGTACTTCACCGGCACGCCGTCCCGCATCGGCGGCATCGGCCTTGCCCAGATCGCCAAGGAAGCCGAGATGCGGCACTGGCGGGCCTTCAACGACCAGCCCGGCCGCGACAACACCCTGGACACCGGCTCCAGCCACCAGTGGCGCACCGACGGGGAAGAGCACATCTTCAACCCCGAGACGATCACCACTCTCCAGGAAGCCTGCCGCAAGGGCGACTACAAGCTCTTCAAGCGGTACTCGGCCGCCCTCAACGTAGAGACCCAGAAGGCGCGCACCCTGCGGGGCCTGCTCAAATTCAAGAAGAAAAACCCCATTCCCCTCGATGAGGTGGAATCGGTCGAATCGATCTGCCGCCGCTTCAAGACGGGCGCCATGTCCTTCGGCTCCATCAGCCAGGAGGCCCATGAAGCGATGGCCATCGCCATGAACCGCATCGGCGGCAAGAGCAACACCGGCGAAGGCGGCGAAGACCCGGCCCGCTTCGTCAAGATGCCCAACGGCGACTCCAAGCGCAGCGCCATCAAGCAGGTCGCTTCCGGCCGCTTCGGCGTCTCCAGCCACTACCTGGTCAACGCCGATGAGATCCAGATCAAGATGGCCCAAGGCGCCAAGCCTGGCGAAGGCGGCCAGCTCCCCGGCGGCAAGGTCTATCCCTGGGTCGCCAAGTGCCGCGGCACCACCGCCGGCGTCGGCCTCATCTCGCCGCCGCCTCACCATGACATCTACTCCATCGAAGACCTGGCCGAACTGATCCATGACCTGAAAAACGCCAACCCCCGGGCGCGCATCAACGTCAAGCTCGTCTCCGAGGTGGGCGTCGGCACCATCGCCGCCGGCGTCGCCAAGGGCCGCGCCGACGTGGTGCTCATCTCCGGCTATGACGGCGGCACCGGCGCTTCGCCCCGGACCTCCATCCGCCACGCCGGCCTGCCCTGGGAACTGGGCCTTGCCGAAACCCACCAGACCCTGGTCTTGAACCGCCTGCGCGATCGCATCACCGTCGAGACGGACGGCAAGCTGATGACCGGCCGCGACGTGGTCATGGCCGCCCTGCTCGGCGCCGAAGAATACGGCTTCGCCACGGCTCCCCTCGTCGTCCTCGGCTGCGTCATGATGCGCGTCTGCAACCTGGACACCTGCCCCGTTGGCGTCGCCACCCAGAATCCCGAACTGCGGAAAATGTTTACCGGCGACCCGGCGCATCTGGTCAACTTCATGCGCTTTATCGCCGAAGAAATGCGCGAAGTCATGGCAGAACTCGGCTTCCGCACCATCGACGAGATGGTCGGCCGCACCGATGTCCTCGAAGCGGGCGACGCCGTCGACCACTGGAAAGCCAGCGGCCTTGACCTGTCGGCCCTGCTCTACCAGCCTGACATGCCCGAAGAAGTGGGCCGCTACTGCCGCATGGCCCAGGATCACGGCCTGGACCGCTCCCTCGACATGCGTGAGCTCGTCCCCATGTGCCGCCGCGCCGTCGAACGGGCGGAAGCCGTGGAGGCCTCCTTCAAGATCCAGAACACGGACCGTGTCGTCGGCACCATCCTCGGCAGCGAGATCACCCGCCGCTACGGCGCCGAAGGGCTGCCGGAAGACACGATCACCCTTCGCTTCACCGGCTCCGCCGGCCAGAGCTTCGGCGCATTCGTGCCGAAGGGCATGACGATGATCCTCGAAGGCGACGCCAACGATTACTTCGGCAAAGGCCTCTCGGGCGGCAAACTCGTCGTCTTCCCGCCGGCCGTCTCCTCCTTCGTACCCGAAGAAAACATCATCACCGGCAACGTCAACCTCTACGGCGCCACCGGCGGTGAGGCCTACATCCGCGGCGTCGCCGGCGAACGCTTCTGCGTCCGGAACTCCGGCGCCTATGCCGTCGTGGAAGGCGTGGGCGATCACGGCTGCGAATACATGACCGGCGGTCGCGTCGTCGTCCTCGGCAAGACGGGCCGCAACTTCGGCGCCGGCATGTCGGGCGGCATCGCCTACATCCTCGACGAAGAGGGAACCTTCCCGGCCCAGTGCAACATGGAAATGGTGTTGCTGGAAAAACTGGAGAACCCCGCCGAGATCGAAGAGGTCAAGGGCATGATCGAGCGCCATGTGCAGTACACGAACAGCGCCCTCGGCCAAAAAGTCCTCGCCAACTGGGAAGCCACCCTGCCCAAGTTCGTCCGGGTCATCCCCAAAGACTACAAGCGGATGCTGGCCGCCATCGAGCGCGCCACCCAGGCGGGACTCAGCGGGGAAGAAGCCATTATGGCCGCCTTTGAAGAGAACAAGCAAGACAAGTCTCGCGTCGGCGGGAACTAAGGGAGTCGCGGCGTAAGCGTCGGGGTAGGGGTTGGTTCGTAGCTTCGGAATAACGTCGGTAGCGATATTCGCTACGATATCCGGATTCAGCTCCATCCGGAGCGGCATCTGAAACCAGCCCTAACCCGGCGCAAAGCCGGCGTCGACAACGAGAACATGACAGATAAGAAAGAGAAGTAGGAGGAACGGCCATGGGCAAACCGACAGGCTTTTTAGAATATCAGCGCCAGCTTCCCGCCGACCGGGAACCCCTCGAGCGCGTTAAAGACTGGGGCGAGTTCCACTATCACATGAGCGAGGAGGACCTGCGCACCCAGGCCGCCCGCTGCATGGACTGCGGCGTCCCCTTCTGCCACACGGGCATGATGATCGCCGGCATGGTGTCCGGCTGCCCCTTGCACAACCTGACCCCCGAATGGAACGACCTCGTCTACCGGGGCCTCTGGAAGGAAGCCTGGCTGCGCCTGAAAAAGACGAGCAACTTCCCCGAATTCACCGGCCGCGTCTGCCCCTCCCCCTGTGAGGGCGCCTGCACCGCCGGCCTCGCCACCTCCCCGGTGACGATCAAAAACATCGAGTGCCACATCATCGACAAGGCCTTCGAGGAAGGCTGGGAAGCTCCCGTCCAACCGGCCAAGCGGACCGGCAAAAAAGTAGCCGTCATCGGCGGCGGCCCCTCGGGCATGGCCGCTGCTGACCAACTGAACAAGGCCGGCCACAGCGTCACCGTCTTCGAACGGGCTGACCGCATCGGCGGCTTGCTCATGTACGGCATCCCGAACATGAAGCTCGACAAGTCTGTCGTCCAGCGCCGCGTCGACCTGATGGCCGCCTCGGGCATCACCTTCGTCACCAACTGCGAAGTCGGCAAGGACTACCCCGCCGAGAAGCTGAAGGAAGAGTTTGACGCCGTCGTCCTCTGCGGCGGTTCCACCAAGCCCCGCGACCTTCCCGTCGAAGGCCGCAACTTAAAGGGCGTCCACTTCGCCATGGAGTTCCTGGCGGCCAACACGAAGAGCCTCCTCGACTCCAACCTGGCTGATGGCAACTTCATCTCCGCCGAAGGCAAGGACGTCATCGTCATCGGCGGCGGCGACACCGGCACCGACTGCGTCGGCACCTCCCTTCGCCACAAGTGCAACTCCGTCTACCAGATGGAGATCATGCCCCAGCCCCCGACCGAGCGGGCCGCCAACAACCCCTGGCCTCAGTTCCCCCGGGTGCTGAAGATCGACTACGGCCAGGAAGAGGCCGCCGCCATCGCCGGCGCCGATCCCCGCCACTACCTCATCTCGACGAAGAAAATCGTCGGCGATGAAAACGGCCACGTTAAGGAAGTCCACACCGTCCAGATCGAATGGGTGAAAGACGAACAGGGCCGCATGATCCCGAAAGAGATCGCCGGCTCTGAAAAAGTCTGGCCGGCCCAACTGGTCCTCCTGGCCATGGGCTTCCTCGGCCCCGAAGATCAACTGCTCACCCAACTGGGCGTCGAACGCGACCCGCGTTCTAACGTCAAAGCCGACTTCGGCAGCTTCGCCACCAACGTTCCCGGCATCTTCTCCGCCGGCGACATGCGCCGCGGCCAGTCCCTCGTCGTCTGGGCCATCAGCGAAGGCCGCCAGGCAGCGCGGGAAGTGGATAAGTATTTGATGGGGACGACGAATTTGCCGTAACGTTTTGGTAAATACTAATTTCTTGAATGCCTAATACTTTTTCCTCTTAGTTAAAGCGAAGTCATGCTTTCTGCAGTGGCTTCGCTTTTTTTTGATTAGCCTTAATGGTTTAAAAGTAAATTCGAGGGGAATTAATAAAATTTTTTAACTAGAGTAACTAGACTTTTATGCTTCCCCAAGCGCTTTAGTAAATATTGGATATTATTATGGTCAGAAGATTTTTCTCGAAAAATTGTATATTTTTTGGAGTCTGAGAAGGAGAAACAAAAACAATGTCGTATCCTGTTTTTTGAAGGATGTGATTAGATGGATATTGGAACATGTATTGGGAGGTATTTCCCGGAACAACTAATTGAAAAATGGATAGAGTCAGACTATAAGGAGCTTCTCCCTGTTCAAGTAGCCGCGATTAATCAGGGTATTTTTGATGGAAAATCTATTCTTGTTGTAGCACCTACATCATCAGGTAAAACCTTCGTTGGAGAGATGATGGCGGTTTATTATGCATTGCAGAGAAAAAAATCGATATACCTTGTACCGTTTAAAGCTATTGCAGAAGAGAAATACCAAGAGTTTTCCAAGAAATATGGGGGGGAAGAACTAGGGCTCAATATTCGATTATCTTAACCGTGATCATCGAGAACATGATAGTGACATTCGGTTAGGGAACTATGATATTACGATACTAACATACGAAAAACTTAATTCTCTTTTAACTACAAATGCGGGAATACTGGATACTTGTGATTGTCTTATTGTAGATGAAGTTCAAATGATAATGGATAAAGGAAGGGGTGGAAGTCTAGAACTTTTACTTACAAAAATCAAGTTGTCTTTTGGATCAAAGCAAGTCATTGCGCTCAGCGCTGTTTTAGATCAATTAAACGGTTTTGATAACTGGTTAGGTCTTGATGTTGTTTCCGACAAAAAAAGACCTGTTGAGATCCGTCAAGGGGTTGTAGGACCAAAAGGCATATATAACTATAGAGAATGGAACAGTAGACAGGCAGGGACGGAACAATTTCCCGGCAATTCCCTGTTAAGCATTGTTTCGCATTTACTAAGTCAGAACGAACAACTGATAATTATTCGTAATAGTGTTAGAGCTACAGTAGAAACCGCTATTGAATTGTCTGATAACTTTACTGAACTAAAAGCTGCTTCTAGTACTATTAAGTTGTTAAGCAATGCTCCCGATACTGAGACACGAGATGGACTACTTAAAACGCTACGTCAATCTATTGCCTTTCACCACGCAGATTGTGAATTAAATGAGCGTAGGGCGGTAGAGGAAGGCTTTAGAAATGGTGAAATCCGTATAATTGTTGCTACGACAACATTATCAATGGGTGTTAACCTTCCTAGCAAAACCGTCATTTTAGCAGATAATTCAAAATGGGTTTCTGTTAAAGGTAAATTACAGTTGGTTAATTGGTCAGTATCTGAAGTAAGAAACATACTTGGACGTGCTGGGCGTCTAGGGTCGACTGTAGAGCAAAATCAGAATTTTGGGAGAGGCATTTTAATTGCAAATAATCAACATGAAGTAATACAATTACAAACAGCGTATCTTTACGCACCACTTGAACCACTAAAATCTTCGTTGGAGAATAAAGACATTACATTAAGAGTCCTAGATGTGGTTGCAACTGGCTTTGCTGGAACTGAATTGGACATTATCTCCTTTATGTTCAATACATTCGCGGCACGAAATTGGGATAACCCTGAGTCTAAACGACAAATAGAAGAATTAATTCATAGGGGAATAGCAACATGCCTTGAGTATGGCCTTTTTGAAAGAGATTCTTTAAACAATATAGTTGCAACAAATTTAGGGAAGGTTTGTGCTGCCAAGCAAATTACCATTCGTACCTTTAGTATACTAAAACAATTTGTCGATAGGATTGAAACAGAAGAACAAATATCTGAAAACATATTTGACATGTTATATACTGTATCTAATGCTGAAGAAGTTCGAGATGCGAACTATCGTGGAGTATACTGGGACAGAAAAGAGCGAAATGCTCTAGCGGTATTAAAGGTACGGGAGTTACTGTCGACTGGGGAATTACCAGAGGAGTATTCCAGAAGATTAACTGGTATTAGTTATCTTACCGAAGAGCAAACGAAATGTTTTACAATCGCAATACTTGCCAAGGAGTTATTACTAACGAACATCCTAAGCAAAGTTAATAGGAAAAATTTTATGTTAATTAATGCTAACGTAAGGGATATTTGCTTAAACCTTAGATGGATTCTTGATGCATTAACTGGAATAGCAGGAATATTAAAACCGCAGATATCCTCATATATAGAAATGGTCTCGAACTGTATATCTCACAGGGTACCCTTAAGTTGTCGGTTTTTAAACAGTATTCGTGTAGAACTTTGCAGGGATGAAAAAATTAAACTGGTTGAAGCAGGATATACTTCTGAGGATGACTTTTTAGATAAGACAGGGAGTGACTTTAGGGGGATTATTAACCCAAGCAGGGCAGATGAAATTATAGAAGAGGTTTTAACAAAAAGAAAAAGGAATTTTGAATTTTGGGAGAAGGATCATAAACGTCGCTTGTCAAAAATCGGAACTGATTTAAGTAATATAATCAAATTATATCAATCTACCGGCTTGGAGTTAGAAACGGTGATTGAAGAACTTTTTGAAACGGGTTTTTCAAATTGTACAGTAACAAGAATTCATGATCAGAGAAAAGGCGAGCCTGATTTACTTATGATGTTTCCAAATGGACAGAAGATAACAATTCAGGTTACTGCAAAAGAAAACTTTAAGAATTTTGTCGACTCAAAAAAAGCAGGTGATGTTATACCACAATCTGCAAGATTTCATCCCGATGGTTTTATGTGCCTTGGTCGTCCAGATTTTCAGGACTTGGCTATTGAGCAAGCATTTCACCAATCAAAAGATAATAATTTTAAGTTAATTCCAATGTATTTGTTGGCGGAACTATATGTTAGATCGTTAGAAAGAAGGTTGACACCCGACGTAGTAGCAGAGTTTTTACTGAATGCAAAAGGGTATCTAAGCGTCAATGATATAGATATTCAGTTGGGAAAAGCATTGCAGTAAACCAAATAGTTAAACAAGGCGCAGAGGGCTGTATTGCCCTTCTGCCCTATTTTTCAAATTGAAAAGAAATTAAAAATGATTTTAGAAAAGTAAAATCTTAATCGAATTTCCTAAAGCTTTTATTTTTTACCCCGTCTTCAACATCCCTCTCCGGGTTGTTTTTACTTTTTTTATTGGAAGTTCGATTCATTTAAAGGATTCTTAGATTTCTTGTCGAAACATCTTCCGCAAAAGGAATGTAGGGGGATGTCTGGATGGATCACGTCACCGCTTCGGATACCGTGGATGTGCTTTCGGTAGGAGGAATGCCCATCTTCGCGGAGTATTGTCGAGAACTTGGGATCCATGTAGGTGGTAATGTAAAAGGGACAAAAATAGGAAAGCTATTGGGACAAATACGGGCATAGCTGGAGGACAAAAAAGGGAGACCTCTTTGGACAAAAACGGGAACGAGTTGTCACAGAAATGGGCAAGCACTGTCACAAACATGTGTTTGGATAACTCGGTCCTGAAAGGAGGTCCCCATAGATGAATGACGCGGTGTTACACTTGCCCCGAGAGGAAAACTCGGGGAGGGACGATGAAATGGATCTCACACAGCGCCAGCGCATTCTCCGCATGGTTTCCCAAGGCATTCCCATCAGCCATATCGCACGCACCGAGGACGTTGATCGAAAAGCCATCTACCGAGCCCTAGCCCAACCGACGAAAGCGCCTCCTCAAGAAGCCCCGTCCACTCTCATTGCGCCTTACGTACCCCAGATCGAAGAGTGGATCCAAAAAGGATTCACTGCTGTCTGGATGTATCAGGAACTCCGGCGACAGCATAGATTTCCCGGTTCCTACGACACCGTTAAACGGTATGTGGCAACCGTTCGCCCGCCCAAGCCGCCGGAGAGTGTCATTCGGTTTGAAACCCCACCAGGCGACCAGGCCCAGATGGATTGGGCTCATTTCAAACTCACAGATGACAACGGACGCATCCATCGCTTTTATGCTTTTGTATGGACATTGTCTTATTCCCGATGGATGGACATTCTGTGGGTTCCCCATTGCGACATCCGAACGATCATCCGGTGCCATGAACAGGTCTTTTCCCGGCACGGCGGTGTTCCGGCCGAGATCCTCTATGATCGGCAATCGCCCGTGTATCAGAAGCAACGAAAAGAAGAAATCGTACTGAATCCGATCTTTGAGCAGTTTGCCCGTCATTGGGGCTTTGAGCCGGTAGTGGCGCAAGCGCGCCGTGGACAAACCAAAGGCAAGGTCGAGCGCCCCATCCGCTACATACGCGGCAACTTCTATCCATCCGTTGAAACGTTTGAGTCCCTGGATAAAATTCAGAATGATTGCGACCTCTGGCTGCAAACCTGCGCCAACATCCGTCTTCACCGCACCACTCGGGAACGA